>NZ_JBEZFH010000128.1:0-21159 GCF_040649355.1 Sphaerisporangium sp. NPDC049002
GCTACGGCACTGTAGCGCTGGTCCGGGGGAAGACAGCGGTCAGTAGGGCGCCTGCGTGTGGGCTTGTTCAGGCGGTACCGGAACCGGCGGGCCGGCGCGCGACGGCGCCCGATCGAAGACGTGGACCTCGACTCGCTTCTGGCGCTCGTGGCCGACAGCCTCGGCTACGCCTACGAGTTCGAGGCCGACGGGTCGGCCCTGCTCCTGTCCGGGCCCCGCGACATCACGGTGCGGCTGACCGGGCTGCGCCGCGAGGCGGGGCGCCGCTCCCGCGAGGACTGGCCCACGCTGGTGTCCGGCCACCTGGCCCGTACGGTCGCCCGTGCCGGCGACCTGCCCGACGTATGCGACCTCGCCGAGATCCGCCCGCTGCTGCGCACGCGCGTCGTGCTCGCCGACGGCCTGGAGGACGACCCGTCCCGGCTGATCGGCCGCCACGTCGGCTCCGACCTGGTCGAGATCCTCACGGTGTCCGGCCGTCCGGTGCGCCCCGAGGAGGCCTTCTGCTGGCCGGTCACCCCGGCCGAGGCCCTGGACCTGGCGGCGGAGAACGTGCTGGCGGACGAGAAGCTGTCGGCCGAGCGCGCCGACCTCGACGGGACCCCGGCCTGGATCATGACGGGGTCGACGGTGAGCGCCGCCGTGCACCTGCGCAGGATCCAGGACTACCTGCTGGTCTCGCCCGACGGCCTCATGGTCGCCTTCCCCCATCCCGGGGAGATGGTCGTCCATCCCATAGACGGGCTGTCGGTGATGCGCGCCATCGAACGGCTGTGGATGATCGCCCGCCGGGAGTACGGCTCGCGCGACGACGGCCTCAGCCCCCACGTCTACTGGTGGAACCACGGGCGGCTGACCCGCATCCAGGCCGATCTGGTCATCCAGGACGGCCAGCGCCGCCTCGTCGTCGCCCCGCCCCCCGAGTTCGCCCGCCTGCTCTCCGACCTCGCCCAGGGAAGCTAACCTCGCCCAGGGAAGCTGACGGCCGGCTAGTCGCCGAGGAGCTCGGCGTAGCGGGGGGTGCAGCTGGACCGCGACAGCGTGTGGGCGGTGTGGATCAGCGGGACGTGGCTGAAGGCCTGCGGGAAGTTGCCGACCAGGCGGCCATAGCGCGGGTCGTACTCCTCGGCGAGCAGGCCCACGTCGTTGCGCAGCGACAGCAGCTTCTCGAACAGCTCGACCGCCTCGGGCCGCCTGCCGATCATGGCCCGTGCCTCGGCCAGCCAGAAGCTGCACGCCAGGAACGCCCCCTCCCCGCCCGCGAGGCCGTCGACGGAGTTGGCCTGGGCGATCGGGTAGCGCAGCACGAAGTCGTCGGACATCAGCTCGCGCTCGATGGCGTCGATGGTGCCGACGACGCGGGGATCGGCGGCGGGCAGGAACCCGGTCTGCGGTATCAGCAGCAGCGACGCGTCCAGCTCGCGCGAGCCGTACGACTGGGTGAAGGTGTTCCTGATCGGGTCGAAGCCCTTCTCCATGACCTCGGCGTGGATGCGGTCGCGCAGCGCGCGCCAGCGCTCCAGCGGGCCGTTCTGACCGAACCGCTCGATCTGCCGGATGGAACGGTCGGCGGCGACCCAGGCCATCACCTTGGAGTGGACGAAGTGCCTGCGCGGCCCCCGCACCTCCCACAGCCCCTCGTCGGGCTCGTCCCAGTGGGATTCGAGGAAGTCCATCAGCGAGCGCTGGATCGCCCAGGTGCGGGAGATCGAGGTGAGCCCCGACGCGCGCGACAGGTAGAGGCAGTTCATCACCTCGCCGTAGACGTCGAGCTGGAGCTGGTTGACGGCGGCGTTGCCGATGCGCACCGGGCGGGAGTCCTCGTAGCCGTCGAGCCAGGAGAGCTCCATCTCGGGCAGGCGGCGCTCGCCCGCCACGCCGTACATGATCTGGAGGTCCTGGGGGCGGCCGGCGATGGCGCGCAGCAGCCACTCGCGCCAGTCGCGCGCCTCCTCGACGTACCCGGCGCCGATGAGCGCGTCGAGCGTCATCGTGGCGTCGCGCAGCCAGCAGTAGCGGTAGTCCCAGTTGCGGACCCCGCCGAGGTCCTCGGGCAGGGAGGTCGTGGCCGCCGCCACGATGCCGCCGGTGGGAGCGTAGGTCAGCGCCTTCAGCGTGATGAGCGAGCGGACTACCGCGTCACGCCACTGCTTCTCGGCCCGTGGCTCGCACTGGGCGACCCACTCGGCCCACATCTTGCCGGTCTCTTCGAGCTCCTTGATCGGGTCGATCTGCTCGGGCTTGGGCGAGTGGGAGGGGTGCCAGGTGAACACGAAGGGCAGCCGGTCGCCGGCCGACATCCTGAACGTCGCCCGGTGGGCGTAGTCACCGCCCTGGAGCGGGACGGGGGAGTGCAGCCAGGCGGAGTCGGGCCCGCCGACCGCCTGCAGCAGCCCGTCGTTGCGGCGCACCCAGGGCACGATGCGGCCGTAGTCGAAGCGGATGCGGATCTGCGTGGCCATCTCGACGCTGCCCGCGAGGCACTCGACGACGCGGACCAGGTCGGGGTTGGCGTGCCGGGGAGGCATGAAGTCGGTGACCCGCACCGTGCCGCCCTCGGTGTCCCACTCGGTCTCAAGGATCAGCGTGTTCTCGCGGTAGCGGCGCCGGGTGCTGAGCCGGCGTTCGGGCCCTGCGGGACCGAGCCACCAGTGACCGTTGCGATCGTCGCCGAGCATTCCCGCGAAGCAGGCGGGGGAGTCGAAACGGGGCAGGCAGAGCCAGTCGATCGAGCCGTCGCGCCCGACGAGGGCGGCCGACTGCATGTCGCCGATGATGGCGTAGTCCTCGATCCGCATGCCCGTCACGCTAGTACGGTTCGGCCGCCGGGGCGCGCGGGTCGCCCTCGGCGGGGGTCATCGCCGGGGGCGCATGAGCGGCATGAAGAACTGCGTGAGGGGCCCGATCGCGAGGGCGAACACGACGGTGCCGACGCCGACGGTGCCGCCGAGCAGCCAGCCGGCGGCGAGCACGGTCAGCTCGATCAGGGTGCGTGCCGTGCGGATCGACAGCCCGAGGCGGACGAGGCCGGTCATCAGGCCGTCCCGGGGGCCCGGCCCCATGCCCGCGCCGATGTAGAGCCCGGTGGCGGCTGCCACGAACACCACGGCGGCCAGCAGGTAGACCCAGCGCACCGCCAGGGCGTCCGGCGTGGGGGCCAGCCGGATCGTCAGGTCGGCGAAGAGCCCGAGGAAGACGATGTTGCTCACCGTGCCGATCCCGGGACGCTGCCTCAGCGGGATCCAGAAGACCATCACGACGGCGCCGACCAGGATGATCCAGGTCCCGATCGACCAGCCGGTGCGGACGGCCAGACCCTGGTGGAACACGTCCCACGGGTCGTTGCCGAGCCCGGACTCGACCTGCAGGCCGATCCCGGCGCCGTAGAGCGCCAGCCCGGCGTACAGGCGGAGCAGGCGGTTGGGGATCGATCCCAGGTGGGGGAGGGAGATTTCGCTCATGATGCGCCAATAATCCGATGCCATTGGTTGCATATAAAGGGCCAATCGGAGAAAGTGGCTTGATGGAGCGTTACCTCAGCGGGCCGCAGCTCGCCAGGCTCGTCGAGGTCCCCCGGGACGCCCGGCCGTACTACCGGGCGCTGGCACAGGCGGTGCGCACGCTGATCCTCGACGGGCGCCTGCCCACGCGGCTGCGCATGCCCGCCGAACGCCATCTGGCCGAGGCGCTCGGCGTCAGCCGCACCACCGTCACCACCGCCTACGACCGGCTGCGCGAGCAGGGGTTCCTCGACAGCCGCCAGGGCGCGGGGAGCTGGACGGCGCTGCCCGAGCCGAGCGCGCTGCTGGGCACGGAGAACCCGTGGATCGCCCCCGACGACGACGGCCTGCTCCCGCTGCACTGCGCGGCCCCGCCCGCCACCGGCCTGCTGCCGGACGCCGTGGCCGCCGCGACCGAGGCCTACCCTCGTTTCGGCCTCGGCACGGGCTACGAGCCGGTGGGCGTGCGCCCGCTGCGCGAGGCCATCGCCGCCCGTTACGGCGCCCGGGGCCTCGCCACCCGTCCCGACCAGATCCTCGTCACCGTGGGAGCGCAGCACGCCGTCCACCTGGTCATGACGCTGCTGGCCGGGCAGGGCGACCCGGTGCTGGTCGAGTCCCCGACGTATCCGCACGCGCTGGACGCGGCCCGGATGCGCGGCGCGCGGCTCGTCCCGGTGGGCATAGCGGACGACGGCTGGCACCTCGACCTGGTGACCTGCGCGATGCGCCAGTCGGCGGCGCGGCTCGCCTACGTCATCCCCGACTTCCAGAACCCCACGGGGCACCTGATGGGCGACGCCGACCGGGCCGCGCTGGTGGGCGCCGCGCGACGGTACGACACGACGCTGGTGGTGGACGAGAGCTGGGCCGAGCTGGCCATCGACGAGGTGCCCGCGACCTCTCCGCTGGCGGCCTTCGACACCGACGGCCGGGTGATCAGCATCGGGTCGGCCTCCAAGCTGTGGTGGGGCGGCCTGCGCATCGGCTGGATCCGGGCCACGGCCGCGCTGATCCGCCGCCTGGCCGTGCTCCGCGCCGCCGTGGACATCGCCTCGCCGCTCTTCGAGCAACTCGTGGTGGCCCACCTGTTCGAGCGCATCGAGGAGACCAGGGCCGAGCGCAGCCGCACGCTCGGGGCGTCACGGTCGGCGCTGGTCGAGGTGCTCCGCGAGGAGCTTCCCGAGTGGGGGTTCACCGTGCCGAAGGGTGGCGGCTCGCTGTGGGTGCGGCTGGACTCCCCGATCGCCACACCGCTCGCCGACGCCGCGGCGGCCCACGGCGTACGGCTGGCGCCCGGCCCGTGGTTCGGCGCGGAGGGCACGCTGGAGCGCTACATGCGCCTGCCGTTCACCATGCCGCCGCACGCGCTCGCCGAGGCGGCGCGCCGCCTGGCCGCCGCCAGGGCCCTCGCCTCGTCGCCGGGCTCCCCGGTCGCCGCGCGTCCTGGAGTCCCGCTGACGCCGACGCTGTGAGGGCTCAGCCCCGCTCCTCGCCCATCAGGACGCGGAGCCTGTGGGAGAACCCGAGCAGGACGACGGCCGCCGCGAGCGCGATGGCGGCGAGCGTGAGGAAGTACACCGGCGAGGACACGTACTTCAGCAGCCGCGCCGTCTGGCCCCCGATGGCGTCCCCGACGGCGAACGACAGGTACCACACGCCGAGCATCTGGCTCCTGAAGGCGTGCGGGGCCAGTTCCACGGTGACCGACAGGCCGACCGGGCTGAGGGACAGCTCGCCGAACACCTGCACGAGGTACACCAGGAACAGCCACCAGACCGAGACCCTGCCGAACTCCGCCAGGTGGGCCACCAGCGCCATCACCACGAAGCTCACGCCGATCATGAACAGCCCGAAGGCGAACTTCTGGGCGGCCCCCACCCGGTCGCCGAGCCTCACCCACAGGACGGCGAAGATCGGCACGAAGATCATGATGAGCAGCGGGTTGAACGACTGCGTGGTGGCGGCAGTGATGCGATGGCCGAAGATCCGCAGGTCGGTCTTGGACGCCGCGAACTCGTTCAGCACGGTCGGGGCCAGGTCGTAGATCATCCAGAAGATCGCGGCAGCGACGAACAGCCAGATGTAGGCCTTCATCTTCAACCGCTCGTCGGCCGTCAGGTTGTGGCTGCCGAGCAGGATGTAGGCGAAGTAGGCCACCGGGACCATGATCGTGAGAATGGTCAGCGCGACGGTGAAACGGTCGACCGTGAGCGTGTCGGTCGCCGCCCACAGGGCGATCGCCACCACCGCGACGGTCAGGCCGATCACGGTGATGAGTGCGAAGTGCCGGCGTTCCCCGGGGGTCAGGCGGTGCCCGGGCGTCTCCCCGACGCCCCGCAGGTGCCGGCCGCCGAGGACGTACTGGGTCAGGCCGATCGCCATGCCGACCGCCGCGGCGCCGAAGCCCAGATGCCAGCGGTCGTCCTTGGCGAGGTTGCTGACCACGTACGGGGCGATGAAGGCGCCGAGGTTGATGCCCAGGTAGAAGATGGAGAAGCCCGCGTCGCGCCGGGCGTTCTCGCCCTCGGGGTAGAGCGCGCCGACCATCGTGGAGATGTTCGGCTTGAGCAGCCCGGTGCCGAGCACGATCAGGGCGAGCCCGAGCCAGATCAGCGCGGCCCCCCTGATCGGGACGGCCATGCAGATGTGGCCGAGCATGATGATCGAGCCGCCGACGAGCACGGCCCTGCGCGCCCCGAGGAGGCGGTCGGCGATCCAGCCGCCCGGCAGCGCCAGCAGGTAGACGAGCGCGCTGTAGACCCCGACGACGGCGGTCGCGGTGGGCTTGGGCAGCCCGAGGCCGCCCCCGGCCGCGGTGGCGATGAGGAAGAAGTACAGGATGGCGCGCAGCCCGTAGAAGCTGAACCGCTCCCACATCTCGGTGAGGAAGAGCGTGATGATGCCGCGCGGGTGCCCGAAGACCGTCTTGTCCCGCGCGCGCTCCCCGACCTCTCCGGCCATGCCGGTACGCCCCCGTCCCGCGGCAGCCGGCGCGCTGACCGCCAAAGCGTCGACTGACCTGTTTATTGATAAACGTCCTGAATATCCCAATTTGTAGGGATATTTCTGGCTCGCTGATCACTCTTCGTGATGGAGTGAATGCCCATAGGCCGGAGCGGGCAAGCATGGTCGTTCTTCTCACTTCCCGGGGCTTGTCTCCGGCGAAGCGCGTGTGGTGCGATGCATGCCACTCGTGCAAGTGGGCACTTCTGGAGGCGTGAGATGGCCGACCCCCGGGTCCTTGCGGAACGTTCCGAGATCGAGCAGGAGATCGCCGGCCACACCATCTGCGAACAGCTCAAGCTCACGGCGGAGCGCTTCCCCGACGCGCCCGCCTACTCCGACCCCGCCGAGGACGGCTGGACGACCCTGACCTACGGCGAGGCCCGGCGGCGGGTGCTCGCGATCGCCGCCGGCTTCTCGGCCCTCGGCCTCGCTCGCGGCGAGGCCGTCGCGCTCATGATGGTGAACCGCAGCGAGCACGTGCTGGCCGACCTCGGCGCGGTCCACGCCGGAGGCGTGGCCTGCTCGGTGTACGCGACCTTCGCCCCCGACCAGGTCGCCTTCGTCGCCAAGGACGTCGACGCCCGCATCGTGGTGCTCGGAGGCGCGGCCGACCTCGCGCGCTGGGAGCCGATCCTCGGCGACCTGCCCGGCCTGCGCAAGGTCATCCTCCTTGAGGACGCCCCCGACGGCGAGCTGTTCATGAGCTGGGACGACTTCCTGGCGTTCGGAGAGAGCGCGCTCGCCGCCGACCCCGGCGCGGCGGAGGCGCGGGCCGCCGCCGTCACCGCCGGCGACGTGCTCAGCGTGCTCTACACCTCGGGGACCACGGGCAACCCCAAGGGCGTGCCGCTGACCCACTCCAACATCATCTTCGAGGTCGTCGCCACCGACCGCGTGACGCGGCTTCCGAGCCACGGCCCGCAGATCTCCTACCTCACCTACGCCCACATCGCCGAGCGCGTGCTCAGCCTCTACGTGCCGCTGTTCAAGGTCTCGCACGTCCACTTCTGCACCGACCTGGCCCAGCTCGGCACCGTGCTCGGCCAGGTCAAGCCGATGCTGTTCTTCGGCGTGCCGAGGGTCTACGAGAAGATGATGGCCCGCCTGCAGGCGCTGCTCAGCACCCAGCCCGAGGAGCAGCAGGAGAACGTCCGCGCCTGCATGGCCGCCGGGCTCGCCTACGTCGAAGGCTCGCAGTACGGCCAGGTCCCGAGCCCGGAGGTCGCCGCGGCGTACGAGCGCGCCGACGCGGCGCTGCTGTCGATCATCCGGTCCATGATCGGACTCGACGACGCGCGCTGGCTCGCCACCGCCGCCGCCCCGATGCCGCCCGAGGTCCAGCGCTTCTTCGCCGGGTTCGGCCTGAAGGTGATCGACGTGTACGGGATGACCGAGACCAGCGGCGCGTTCACGGCCAACAGCCCCGAGGTGTTCAAACTCGGCACGGTCGGCCGCCCCGGCCTCGGCGTCGAGGTGCGCATCGCCGACGACGGCGAGATCCTCACGCGGAGCCCCGTGAACACCAAGGGCTACCTCAACCGCCCCGAGGCCAGCGCCGATCTCATCGACGAGGACGGCTGGCTGCACACCGGCGACGTCGGCTCCATCGACGACGACGGCTTCGTGCGCATCGTCGACCGCAAGAAGGAGCTCATCATCACCGCCGGGGGCGAGAACATCTCCCCCGCCAACACCGAGAGCTTCCTCAAGGAGCACCCGCTCGTCGGCCAGGCGCTGGTGTACGGCGACCGCAGGCCGTACGTCGTGGCGATCCTCACCCTCGACGGCGAGGTGGCCCCCGCGTGGGCTCAGGGACGCGGCATCGAGTTCACCTCGCTGGCCCTGCTCGCCGAGCACCCCGACGTGGTCAAGGAGGTCGAGGCGGCCGTCGCGGTCGCCAACGGGAAGCTCGCGCGCGTCCAGCAGGTCAAGAAGTGGCGGCTGCTGCCCGGCGAGTGGACCGCCGAGACCGAGGAGCTCACGCCGAGCCTCAAGCTCAAGCGCCGCGTCATCCACGCCAAGTACGCCGAGGTGATCGAGGAGATGTACGAGGGCTGACCCCGGGCGGCGGCGCGCGCCCCCCTTCGCCCGGCGTTCCGCCGGTACCTGCGGCCCGCGCGCCCGCCGTTTTGCCGGGGGAGGAGTGTGTCGGCCCCCAGGGCGTTACCCCTCGGTCCCTAGCCTCCAGGCCATGACCATGAGACGTTTGCTCACGTCGTCGGCGGTGGGGCTGGCCGCGCTCACGGTCCTGGCGGAGGCGCCCCCCTGCCTCGCCGGACGGACGCCGGAGCCGCCCCCGCCCGCAGGGGACCGGCCCGCCATCCGGTCGGTGCGGGTCCATCCGCGTACCCCGGTGGCCGGGCCCAAGGGCGCGGTGAGGCTGGTGGTCGAGGTGGTGGCCAGGGGCGTGGCCGGTCCGAATGGGGTGACCCTGCGGGTGGAGCCCGGCGGGCGGCGGGGCCGCTCCCATCCCTCCACCCCGTCCCGCCTCGGGGGCGGCACGCCCTGGGCTCCCGGCGGCCCCAGCCCCCTGGCCCCCCGCGACGCCGAGGGCCCGGTGCCCGTCGCCGGGCAGGGCGGCCAGGGGTGGGAGATGTGGAGGTTCAACCCTCCCGTCGGCCTCACCCGGTGGTACCCCTCGGGCCGGTGGCGGGCGATCGCGACCGCCAGGAACGCGCGGGGCGCGCGCGTCACCGCGTCCGCGTCGTTCCTGTTCAAGAAGGCGACGACGCTCAGCGGGATCCAGGTGGGCCGCGTGAGGAAGCGGGCGCGGGCCGTACGGCTGAGCGGGACGCTCATGCGCGTCGACCCGACCGGCAGGTTCGACTACTGGTCCTTCCCGAGGCAGCGCGTGACGTTGCAGCTCAGAACGCACGGCAAAGGACCGTGGAAGACCGTGGCCAAGGCCAGGACCAATGGGGACGGCCACTTCACCAGGCGAGTAAAGCGGGCACATGGCACGTGGCGCGTCTTCTATCCAGGAACACGCCATTACGCCCATATTTCGGCCTTGGCGAGACATGTGGCTCATAATTAGGACAAACGGTCATATATCTGGGCATGTGAGATAGTAAAGTGTCCAATTTGTGATCATTTTCTGGGAGTTTCCTGGCAACTTTTTGATGCCTTAAAGCGTCTATGACGTAGGCACACCCCCAATTGGGATGCCTTTCTCTACGGGGAGAGGAAGTTCCGCATGATGAAACGCATCGCTACCGCCCTGGTAGCGGCCGCCATGGGCGCTTCGGCGTTCAGTGTGGCGGCGCCGGCGCTGGCGGATGCAGCGCCGGAGTCCACCGCGGTGAGCATCGAGTCCATCAGGGTGACCCCGGACCCGGTGGTCATCCGTGGAAACGATCACGTCGCGGTGACGGCCACGGTCGAGACCGTGGGCGCCGAGGACGTGAAGTTCGACTTCGAGCCGACGGGACGGGGTGGGCAGCCCGACTGCAACCCCTGCCCGGGGGCCGCGAAGGCGTCTAGTGGCGAGTCGAAGACCTGGGCCAGGACGATCGTTCTCGACCGGCACGATCCGGACGGGAAGTGGGTCGTCTACGTCGAGGCCACCGGCAAGGACGGCAAGGTCGCGAGGGCCAAGTCCTCCTTCTACGTGAAGGTCGCGCAGGACCAGTACCGTGGTCCGCGCGCGACGCGGATCACGGGGTTCGACGCGAGCCCCGAGCCCGTCAAGAAGGGTCGCAAGCTGTCGCTCTCGGGCAAGCTTGAGACGGCCCGGTGCTACGGCGACTGGTGGTGGGACGGCGACGCCTACGTTGTGGGCGGCAACCGTTGCCACGACGACTACCGCTGGCACAGCTGGCGTCAGCTCGGCTGGCAGAACATCAAGGTGTACTTCCACCCGGCACACGGTGGCAAGTGGGAGTACGTCGACACGATCGAGACCAACCCGGACGGAAGCTTCTACACGAAGATCCCGGCCTACTGGTCCGGCACGTGGAAGGTCGTGTTCGAGGGCTCGCGCGGCCTGTACGGGTCGTCGGCGACCGACTACGTGAAGGTCGTCCGCTAGTCCTTGCTCTGATCGACCGGACGCCCGGCCCCTGGAACTCCCAGGAGCCGGGCGTTCCGGCCGTTCAGGGCCGTTGTGGGGCCGCTGTGGACCGCTGTGGGCCCGTCCCCGCCGAACCCCGGGACGCGAGCGGCCGGCCGGCCGTCCTATCCTTCGAAATGGGCGCGCCGACGGGGGCGTCCGAAGGGGATCCGGGAGGGGGAGAGCGCCATGTCCGAAGGCCACGCCGCATCAGGGGATCCGTTCCACCGGCGCCTTCACCACGTGGGGCCCGGCGATCTCAGCGCCGAGACGGCCCAGACCGCCGGTATGTCCCGCCGTGCCGCCATCAGCGACACCACCGTGGGGTCGAGCAGGCTGTGGATGGGGCAGACCCACGTCGCCCCCGCCACCGTCTCGGCCAACCACCACCACGGCGACTCCGAGACCGCCATCTACGTGGTCAGCGGGACGCCGTCGTTCGTCTTCCTCGACCTCGACGGCGACGAGCCGCGCGAGGTGCGCATCGAGGCCCGGCCGGGCGACTACGTCTTCGTGCCGCCGTTCGTGCCCCACCGCGAGGAGAACCCCGACCCGGACAACGAGGCCGTCGTCGTGATCGCGCGCAGCACCCAGGAGGCGATCGTGGTGAACCTTCCCGACCTCCGCCCGCCCGCGGGGGACGCGGGGGCCTAGGCCTCCGGCGCGGCCGGGTCGTCCCGCCGCTCCGGCAGGGCCTCGATGCCCCGCGCGAGCTCCAGGGCCGTCAGGTCGAGCGCGCTCAGCGTGAAGATGTTCGCGATCTGCTCAAGGGGCATCCCGGTGTCCCCGAGCTGGGTCATCGTGACCGCGGTCCGCAGGAAGACGCGGCCGATGACCACCTCGTCCACGTCGGGCATGTCCTTGCGGAAGAAGTCGGCGAGCTGCTGACCCACCTCGCGGTCGGCGTGGACTCGTGGATCGTTGAGCTCGGGGCTGGACAGGATGTCAACCAGATCCCTGCGCTCGTCTTCCGTGAGCTTGCTCAAAGGTCGCCTCCCGCAGCGATGTCGTTATTGGGAGACTATGCGCTCGGGGCTCTTGGGAAAATGCCTCCGGTCCTCCGATGATCGGCTGGCGTAGGGACGATCGGACGTCCGTCCCTGCCGCCGGCCGGATCAGGAAGGGCACGCTCAGGACGAGACGGCGTCGACAAGCTTGCGACGCTGCTGGACGCCGAGGCCGCCGATGCGCCGCTTGTCGTCGACGCCGGCGCGCTCCATCAGCGCGGCGGCCTTGGTCGGGCCGATGCCCGAGAGGGCGCGGAGAGCCTGGGAGACCTTGATCTTCTTCGCGGTGTCGTCCTCGCGCTTGAGGAGCTCGGCCAGGGTCAGGTCGCCGGTCTTCAGCTGGGCCAGAAGCGCGGCGCGGGCCTGCCGGGCCTCGGTCGCCTTGACCAGGGCCGCCTGGCGCTGTTCGGGGGTGAGAACGGGGAGGGCCATGGGGGTTCTCCTTGGGGGGTCGATGTCGTGTAGGGCCGTGTGACCGGCCGTTACTGCGGTCGGCAAGTGTGTTACCCCCACTACGGGCGTTAATCATGGTTCTGCGGGTCGATGCCACGATCTGAGTGGATCTGTCCCTGCGGGGCGCAATCCGTACAAGTCCTGAAATTTGGGCCTTCTAAGTTCGGACGGATGACCTGACTCTCAGTGCAGGCGCGTGACAAACCCCAGAGCGCGCGCCTGAGGGAGGAATCAGGTGAGACGTCGTCTGCTCATCGGGCTGGCGGTCCTGGCGCTGTTGTGCGCGAGCGGGATCACCGGTGCGGGGGCCTCCTCGGAGCCGCTCCCGAGCAACCAGTATCGCGTCGAGGGCCCGAGCACGCCCCAGCAGCGGACCACGATCGCGGCGACCGGCGCCGCGATCGACGAGGTCACCGGCACGTCCGTCGTGGTCACCGCGTCGGAGACCGAGATCGCCGAGATCAAGCGGCTCGGCTACGCGGTCACGCGCATCCCGCGCCCGTTATCCCCGACCCTGCCCAAGCCGCAGGACTTCCCATCGGCCGACTCCGGGTACCACAACTACGCGGAGTTGACCACGCTGGTGAACCAGGTGGTCGCCGGCTATCCGTCCATCGCCAAGAAGTACAGCTACGGCACCTCCTACGGAGGCCGCGACCTGATCGCCGTCAAGATCAGTGACAACGTCGCGACCGACGAGAGCGAGCCCGAGGTGCTGTTCACCGCCCACCAGCACGCCCGTGAGCACCTGACCGTCGAGATGGCGATCTACCTGCTCAACCTGTTCACCGGCGGCTACGGATCCGACAGCAGGATCACCAACCTGGTGAACTCGCGGGAGATCTGGATCCTTCCCGACCTCAACCCCGACGGCGGCGAGTACGACATCGCCTCCGGCTCCTACCGCTCCTGGCGCAAGAACCGGCAGCCCAACTCCGGCTCCTCCTACGTGGGCACCGACCTCAACCGCAACTGGGCGTACAAGTGGGGCTGCTGCGGCGGATCCTCCGGCTCCACCTCCAGCGAGACCTACCGGGGCGCGTCCGCGGAGTCGGCGCCCGAGGTGAAGGCGGTGGCCGACTTCGTGCGCGGCCGGGTCGTCGGCGGCAAGCAGCAGATCAAGTCCAACATCGACTTCCACACCTACTCCGAGCTGATCCTGTGGCCGTACGGCTACACCTACAGCGACACCGCGACCGGCCTGACCCAGGACGACCACGACGCGTTCGCCACCCTCGGCCAGAACATGGCCGGCACCAACGGCTACACCGCGCAGCAGGCCAGCGACCTCTACATCACCGACGGCTCCATCGACGACTGGCTGTGGGGCACCTACAAGATCTTCAGCTATACCTTCGAGATGTACCCGAGGGGCTCCTCGCCGGGCTTCTACCCGCCGGACGAGCAGATCGTGACCCAGACCACGCGCAACAAGGAGGCGGTGCTCCGGTTCCTGGAGTACTCCGACTGCGTCTACCGCATCATCGGCAAGGCCGCGCAGTACTGCTGAGCGCGCGCGCCCGCAAGACCCTCTGAAGACCATCCCGGTCACCCTGAGGCCGCCGGTACCGGCCAAAAGCCGGTATCGGCGGTACGGATCCGGCGCTCCACCGGGACGCGTGTGTAAGAAATCGAAGGAGGCCAGCGGGATACTGCATGGTCCTGCGAGTCCGGGCTTCGTACGTTGCTCCAACAACGGACACGCTGCTGATACGGCACCGTAACCGTTTGTGTGCCTTTCTCGTACTTAACGGGAGCAAAGGTACATAAGGGTGCAACATGGCAGAAATGCCACGAGGAGAAGGGAGCCGGCGATGATCCATCGGTCCCCCCGGAAAACGCGGCCGGCCACAGCCCTCGGGGGCGCCGTGGGGCCCACCGCCTGCCCCGAGGCGTTCAGCGCGGGCGCCGACGAGGAGCTCAGGGCCGGCATCACGGCCAAGCCGGTGTCCGAGACCGGTGCGGGTGGTCGAGGGTGACCACGATGATCCTCTCGGACGAGGGCCGCCGCCGGCTGCGCAAGCGGCGTCTGGTGGCCATCGCCTTCGTCTTCCCGGCGCTGGCGATCAACCTGCTGGTCATCGCCGGTCCGGCGGTGAGCAGCCTCTACTACGCCTGGACCGACTGGAACGGCTTCTCCGCCCCCAACTTCACCGGCCTGGAGAACGCCCGGCGGCTGGTCGAGGACCCGACCTTCTGGAACGCCCTCGGCCACAACTTCATCTGGCTGGTGCTGTTCCTGACCGTCCCGATGGTCATGGGCCTGGTCGGGGCGTTCATGTTGTCGCGGGTCCGCCGCGGCGCCTCCCTGTTCCGGGTGGTCTTCTTCATCCCGTACGTGATCGCCAGCGTCGTGAACGCGCAGATCTGGAAGAGCCTGCTCGACCCGGCCACCGGCATCGCCGCGCAGCTCGACAAGGTGGGCATCACCTGGCTCAACGACGTCTACTTCTTCGGCGACTCGAACATGTCGCTCTACAGCGTCGCGTTCGTCGACAACTGGCACTTCTGGGGCTTCCTGGTGGTGCTGTTCCTGGCCGCCATGCAGGGTGTCGACCCTTCGTTGTTCGAGGCGGCCCGGATCGACGGGGCCGGCCCGTTCCGCGAGTTCTGGCACGTCACGCTGCCCGGCATCCGGGCGACGCTGATGTTCGCCATCATGATCATCTCGCTCGGTTCGCTGCTGGCCTTCGACTACTCCTTCGCGCTCACCGGCGGCGGCCCGGCCGGATCCAGTGACCTGGTGTCTTTGCTGGTCAACCGGACCGCGTTCACCGCGCTCGAACCCGGCTACGCCTCGTTCATGGCGCTGGCGATCTCGCTGCTCGGCGGCGTCTTCCTGGTGATCTTCCACTTCATCCGCAGAAACGAGGACTCGCGGTGATCTCCAGGACGTCGGGCGGGGTCCGGCGGACCCCCCTCTCCTACTTCGTGCTGATCCTTCTGGCGCTGTTCGCCGGGCTGCCCCTGCTGATCCTGGTGTTCAACTCGTTCAAGTCGAACCTGGAACTCGGCGAGAACCCGCTGGGCCTGCCCTCGGGCCTGGAGTTCGGCAACTACACCGAGGCCTGGACGCGGGGCAGCATCGGCCGGGGCATGTGGAACAGCGTCATCCTGGTGGGCGGCACCGTGATCGGCACCTGCGTGTGCGCGGGCGCGGCGGCCTACTCGATGGCACGGCTCGACCTGCCGTTCAAGCGGGGCGTGGAGAACTACCTGTTCGTGGTGATCTCCCTGCCGGTGCAGATGTTCATCGTGCCCCTGTTCTTCCTCTGGTCGAACCTGGCCCTGATCGACAGCCTGTTCGGCCTGATCATCATCTACGTGGCGCTGAACACGCCGTTCTCGGTGCTGCTGTTGCGCACGTTCCTGGTCGGCATCCCGAGGGAGCTCGACGAGGCGGCCAGGATCGACGGCGCCAACGAGTGGCAGATCGCCTGGCGCGTCATCCTGCCCCTGGCCAGACCGGGGCTGCTGACCGTGGGGCTGGTGGCGGGCCTCGGGGCGTACTCGGAACTGCTCTTCGCGGTCATCTTCGTGACCACGCCGGAGAAGCTGCCGATGGCCACCGCGCTGCTCCAGTACAGCCAGGGGCACACCCAGCTCTTCGGGCTGGTCAACGCGGCGGCGGTCATCATGACACTGCCCGCCGTGGTGCTGTTCCTGTTCATGCAGCGCAAGTTCATCGCGGGCCTGGCCAGCGGTGGAGTGAAGGGTTAGGGCGAGCGGTGCGCCCGGCGGTACTCGCCCGGCGACTTGCCGGTGAACTTCTTGAAAGCCACTCCCATGTACTCGGAGTGGCTGAAGTTCATCCGCCCGGCGAGCTGCGGCAACGACCAGTCGGTCTGGATCAGCAGGTCGGCGAGGCGCTCCATGCGGACCCGGGTGATCTCCTCGTGAACGGTACGGCCCAGCACCTGCGTGAACCGGTAGTCGAGCGAGCGCCGCGAGAGTCCCACGTGGCGCTGCACGGCCTCCACCGGCAGGCCGTCGTCGACGCGGTCCCGGATGAGCTGGAGCGCGCAGGCCACGATCGGGTCGTCGACGGCCAGGATGTCGCTCGACTGCCGGGTGACCACCCGGAGCGGCTCGATCAGGTGCAGCTTCGGCGCGAGGGCCTGGCCGGACATCATCTGGTCGAGCAGCGAGGCGGCCAGGAAACCGGTGTGGGTGGTGTCGGGCTGGATGCTCGACAGCGGCGGCGTGGTCAGGTTGCAGATCAGCTCGTCGTTGTCGACGCCCAGCACCGCGACGGTGTCCGGCACCGCCAGGCCGGCGATCTTGCAGGCTTCCAGGATCTCCTGCCCGGCGATGTCGTAGCAGGCCAGCACGCCCACCGGCTTGGGCAGCCCGAGCAGCCAGCCGGCCATCGCCTCCCGTTCGGCGGCCAGGTGGCGCGTGTGCTCCATCTGGAACCCGTGCGCGGCCAGGTCGTGCCGGGCGGCGTGCGCGAAGAACCCGGTGCCGCGTTTCACCGACCAGCCGAACCGGGCGTCGCCGCAGTAGGCGACGTTCCTGAGCCCCCGTACGGCGAAGTGCTCGACGGCCAGCCGGGCGATCACGTCGTCGTCGGTCTCCACGCAGGGCAACTCGGGCGCCAGATAGGCGGCGCTCAGGTCGACGGCGGGCACCCCGAGGCGGCGCACCTGGCGGGCGGTCTCGGCGTTCTCGATGCGGGCGATCACCCCGTCGCCCTGCCAGCCGCCGAGCCACGACAGGTCGGTCTCCTGGCGGCTGTGCTCGCCCAGGTAGATCGACCATCCGGGGTGGGTGACCAGGTACTGCTTGATGCCCACCAGCAGGCCTCTGGCGTACGCGTTGGAGGTCTCGACGAGCAGTGCGACGTGCCTGGTCTCCGGCATTTTCGCAATGTACTAAATCGAAGGAAGGCTGCGGGAAATTGCATGGTCGCAGTTCAGCGTCGTTCGTACCTTTGACGCCATGACAGACAAGGTACGGGTCGCCATCGCGGGCCTCGGGTTCGGCGCCGAGTTCATCCCGATCTACCTGGCGCATCCGAACGCCGAGCTGGTCGCCGTGTGCCAGCGGTCAGAGGACTCCCTCAACCGGATCGCCGACCGGTTCGGCATCGAGGGCCGGTACACCGACTACGACGCCATGCTGGAAGACCCGGACATCGACGCGGTGCACATCAACACCCCGATCGGCGCCCACGCCGACCAGTCGGTGGCGGCGCTGGACGCGGGCAAACACGTGGCGTGCACGGTGCCGATGGCGGTCTCTCTGGAGGACTGCGCCCGGGTGGTCGCCGCCCAGGAGGCGTCGGGCAAGGCGTACATGATGATGGAGACCGCCGTCTACACGCGGGAGTTCCTGTACGCGAAGGAGCTGCTGGACAGCGGCGCGCTGGGCCGCATCCAGTTCCTGCGCGGCGCCCACATGCAGGAGATGGCGGGCTGGCCGGACTACTGGCAGAGCATGGCGCCGATGCACTACGCCACCCACGCGGTGGCGCCGCTGCTGGCGCTGGCCGGGGCGCGGGCCGCCTCGGTGCGCTGCGTGGGTTCGGGACGGGTCGGCGGTCGCGATCCCGAGTCCGGCCTGCACTTCGCCGTGGAGAGCGCGGTGTTCTCGCTGCGCGACTCCGACCTGGCGATGGAGGTCACGAGGTCCCTGTACGACGTCGCCCGCGAATACGTGGAGAGCTTCGACGTGTACGGCTCCCTGAGGAGCTACGAGTGGCAGCAGCTCGAACGGGAGCACCCCGTGGTCTTCATCGGTGAGGACGGCGAGCGGAGCGAGGTCCCCGACTTCGCCCGCCTGCTCCCCGAGGAGATCCGCCGCTTCACCACCAAGGGCGTCTACGACGCCGGCGACAACCAGCACCTGTCCTTCACCCAGGGCGGCGGCCACGGCGGCTCCCACCCCCACCTGGCGCACGAGTTCCTGATGGCCGTCATCGAGAACCGCCGCCCCTTCCCCGACGTGTACGCCTCCGCCAACTGGACCAGCGCCGGAATCCGCGCCCACCAGTCGGCCCTGCGGGGCGTCGAACTCGACATCCCGGTGTACGGCGATGACGACTGAACTGACCGCCCTCGCGGAAGCCGGCCGGGTCGGCGTCTTCCACACGGGCTCCCCGACCCCGATCGTGGTGCAGAACGCCATGCCCGGCAAGCGCCCGTTCATCCACCCGATCGTGGTGCCCGGCGGCACCGCGGCGGTCACCGAGGACGCGCCCGGCCACCACCCGTGGCAGCACGGCCTCTACGTCGGCCTCAACGACGTCAACGGCATCGGCTTCTGGCTGGAGGGCCTGCGCCCCGCCAGCGCCGCCACCGACGGCACCTTCCACCCCAGCCTCCAGGGCGTCCCGAAGGCGCGGGACAACAGGGCGTGGTGGTCGGTCGGCACCGACTACCGCCACCCCGACGGCACCCTGCTCATGCTGGAGACCCAGGACTGGCTGCTCACCGACCACGGCGACCGCTACGACCTGGACGTCGTGCTCACCTTCCAGGCGGAGGTCCCGCTGACGTTCGGCCAGTACCCGTATGGCGGTCTGTTCCTGCGCATGCCGTACCGCAAGGAGACCGGCGGTCACGCGGTCAACAGCGAGGGCCGGCGGGACGCGGCCGCGGAAGGGCGGCGGGCCCGCTGGGTGGCGGTGCGCATGGAGGTGCCCGGCCACACCGGCGAGGCGCAGGTCGCGGTGATGGACCACCCCGGCAACCTCGAACACCCCGTGCCCTGGCGGGTCGACAACGAATTCGGCATCGCGCCCAGCGCCTGCGTCGCCGGGCCGTGGACGCTCGGCCAAGGCGAGATCCGGGCCTTCCGGCACCGTGTCGCGGTGTTCGCCGAACCCGTCGGCACCGAGACCATCGACGAGATCTGGACGTCGTTCACCAAGTGAGGACCACGATGAAGACGGCGATCGTCGCCACCCCGGAATTCGAGTGGCACTGGCCCTTCACGGCCGACCACCTGCTCAACATGCTGCCCGGAGCCACCCTGACCCGCCAGGCCACCCTGGAGGACCTCCCCGGGGACGCCGAGCGGCTGATCTCCCTGGGCGTGCTGCCCACGGGGGAGGACCTCGACCGGTTCCCGGCGCTGGCCGAGATGTACGCCAGCTCCGGCTACCAGGCACCGGCCGAGACGTGCGAACTGCTGAAGTCGCGGGGGATCCGGCAGCTCAAACTGCCGTCGGAGGGCTACTGGGGCCAATCGGTCTCCGAGTTCGCCCTCGGCCTGACGATCGGCGCGCTGCGGCGTATCCCGCAGACGCACCACGAGATCATCCAGAGCCTCGGCCCGTGGAACCATCCCTACGGCCAGTACGCCGACGACCCCGACTTCACCGCGGGCACCGTGGAGGGCACGCGGGTGCGGATCGTCGGCGCCGGCAACATCGCCAGCCGCTACGCCTCCTTCACCCACATGCTGGGGGCGGACGTCGCCGCCTGGGACCCGTTCGCCGCCGAGCCGTCCTTCCACCGGTCGGGCGCGCGCCGGGTCCACCACCTGGAGAACCTGCTCGCCGACGCGGAGATCTTCGCCCCGATGGTGCCGCTGCTGCCGAGCACCGAAGGGCTGGTCACCGCCGAGCACATCCGGGCCCTGCCCAAGGGCTGCCTGGTCGTGCTGGTGACCCGGGCGGCCGTCGTCGACATGCCGGAACTGCGCCGGCGGGTGCTCGCCGACGAGCTCAGCCTGGCCGCCGACGTGTTCGACGTCGAACCGGTGCCGCTGGACGACCCGCTGCTCGGACGGCGCAACGTCGTGCACACCCCGCACAACGCGGGGCGCACCCGCGAGTCCAACATCCGTCTCGCCGAGGCGCTGGCCGCGCTGTTCCCGGAGTCAGGGAGATGATCAAGGTCGCGGTGGCGGGACTGGGGTTCGGACGGCGGTTCGTCCCGATCTACCGTGACCATCCTCTGGTGTCGTCCGTGGTGGTGGCCGATCCGATCGAGGGTTCGTGCCTCGACGACGTGCTGGCCGACCCCACGGTCGACGCGGTGCACATCGTCACCGGGCTGACCGACCGGGCCGACCACATCGTGGCCGCCCTGGAAGCGGGCAAGCACGTGGCGAGCACGGTGCCGATGGCCCTGTCGCTCATCGACATCGAGCGGGTGCTGAACGCCCGGGAGCTGGCCGGGACGACGTACATGATGATGGAGACCGCGGTCTACACGCGGGCCTGTCTGTACGCCGCGGGCCTCGCCTTCGGGGAGATCAACTACGCCCGGGGTGTGCACACCCAGGACATGACCGGCTGGCCCGGCTACTGGCGCGGCCTGCCGCCCATGTACTACGCCACCCACGCGATCGCGCCCATCTTGCACCTGCTCGACGCCCCCGCCGCGGAGGTCGCCGCCCTCGGGGGCGGCCGGCTCCGGCCGGAGAACCGGGGCGACTACGGCAACGAGTTCGCCGTCGAGTCTGCGCTGGTACGGGTGGCGGGCAGGGACACGGTCGTCGAGCTGACCCGCTCGCTCTACCAGGTCGCCCGCCCCTACGCCGAGACCTTCTCCGTCTATGGCGACCGGCTCGGTTTCGAATGGGACCGCGACATGGTCCTCCACACACTCCAGCCTCCGACCGAGGTCAGGGGCCGCCAGGTCACGACCGAACCGGTGAGCCCGCCGGACCGGCCTGACCTGCTGCCCGAGGAGATCCGCGCGTACACGAGCGGCGGCCACGACGGTTCGCATCCGCATCTCGTGCACGAATTCGTGTCCGCCGTCGTCGAGGGCCGCCCGCCCGTGATCGACCACACCCGGGCCGCGAACTGGACGGCAGTCGGCATCGCCGCCCACGCCTCGGCCCAACGCGGCGGAGTGCCCGTCGCGGTGCCCCCCTTCTGACCGGCAAAAAAGGAGCCAGATATGGTCACACGTCGCCGTACGCTCGCGTTGGTGGCCGCGCTCACCCTGCTCGGCGGCTGCGCCGCAGAGCCCCCCGCGGTCAAGAACAACACGACCGTGCCCACCGCCGCCGCGGAGATCGGCGGCAAGGTCACGATGTGGTACGACCTCGATTCCAACGACGAGAAATCGGTCAAGGAATTCGAGAAATGGTATATCGAGCCGTACAAGAAGATGTATCCGAAGGCCCGCTCGAAAAAGTGCCCAAGGCAGTGCGCGATGCGGTCATCTCCATCGAGAAC
>NZ_JBEZFH010000129.1:0-21033 GCF_040649355.1 Sphaerisporangium sp. NPDC049002
GCTCGTCGATCAAGGACGACCGGCAGTCGTACAAGGTCACCGACAAGGCCTACGGCGTGAGCCGTACCCGGTCGGTGCCTGAGGAGATCGCGGCCCTCGCCGAGATCCGACTCGCACGTCAGGCGGTTCTCACCCGTCCGAGCGGTCCGCTGAAGGTCTGGGCGGTGATCTCAGAAGCCGTCCTGCACCAGCGCTTCGCGGTCAGGCCGGACACCATGCGGGATCAACTCCGCAGGCTACGAGAAGTCTCGGACCTGCCCAACATCACCTTGCAGATCATGCCTCTGGACGCCGCCCCACATCCGGGCAGCGCCGGCGGCTTCAGCCTGGTCGGCTTCCCGGACGCCATGCCTGACGTCGTACTGCTGGAAAACCTGATCGGTGCCTCATATGTTGAAAATGTCGCAGAGGTGAAGACCTTCGCCGACGCGTTCAACCGAATCGTCGCCACCGCACTCTCGGTAGACGACTCCGTGGCCCTGATCACCCGCATGGAGGAAGGCAACAAGCCGTGACCGAACCCACGCCAGACCTCTACGCCCACGACCTCTCCACCGCCACCTGGCACAAGTCCTCCCACAGCGCCGCCGAGAACGACTGCGTCGAGATAGCCAACCTCCCCAACGGTGCCAAGGCCATCCGCGACTCCAAGAACCCACGCTGTGAATCCTTGCGATGCACCGCATTGGAGTGGATCGCATTCCGCATGGGTGTCCTGCCTGGAGGACTGTGAGTAGGTCGAAGGGCAACCACGGCGCCCGCGGCTACTGGGGGCTCCGTGCTGGGGGAAGGAGCGGCCATGCGGGAACTTCAGTCGGGCGACGGGCGCGCAGGGGGCGGGCGGAACCGGTCGGTCGCGTGCCCAAGGCCCCGCCTGGTGGGCGCAGACGATGTCCTTGGCCAGGTCGCCGACCTGGAGCTTGGCGGGGATCGCGGAGATGCAAGCGCGTGACACTTCTGAATCAGACGGCTAACATTGATTCAGGAGGTGGAGGCGCTAGTGGATCTGCAGGAGATCGGCTTACGGGTGAGGCGGGAGCGCGAGCGTGCGGGTCTGACCCAACGAGACCTCGCCCACCGTGCCGGGGTCTCTCAACCCACCCTGGCTCGCATCGAGTTGGGCAGCCGGCCGAGACTCACGATCGCCGAACTCGACCGGCTGGCGACGGCCATGGGGATTCCGCTACGCGAGCTGACCTCGGGAAACCCTGTTAGGAACCGAGTCCGTATAGCGGCACGAATGGCGGAGGCTGCCACCGAAACGCATCAGGCGGCATTGCGAAGAGCAGTCGACATACTGGTCCTGGATGATCGCCTTGATCGACTTGTGGGCGCCAACCTGCCTCAGGTGTTTGAGGGGCACTGTATGGCCCTGGACCTACCGCTTCCCGACTCGGGCGATCCCAGCGAGGAGCAGGCACGCCAACTCGCCATGACCGTGCGGGGGGCGCTCGGACTGGGATGGGCGCCCTTGGCCGACCCTGCTGAACTGGTGGAGCAGCTCACCGGGGTCGATACTGCTGTGGTCGATTTTCCTCCAGGCATCGACGGGTTCACCCTGACCGATCCGGTCCGCGATGTCACTCTCATCGTGGTCGGGACGAGCGCGGTGGCCGAACGACAGCGTTTCACTTACTGTCATGAACTCGGCCACTTGCTTTTCGGCGATGGCACCGAAGCTCATCTTGTGGACGGGACCCGTACTTCGGGCGAACTTCGCTGCGATGCGTTCGCACGTCACCTCCTCGCACCAGAAGAGGGAATCAACGCATGGCTGGGTATCGACGATGCCCGGAGCGAGGTCGTCCTCGACGAGCGAACGTGTGCGCTTCTTGCCCGACATTTCGGGGTCAGTCTGATGGTGATCCTCATCCAGTTGGAGCGCATCGGTCTGGTGACCGGCCGGCGGGTGGAGGAATTGCGCAGTCCCAGCGGAGCACAATTGGCCTGGCGCTATGGGTGGGGTCCTCAGTACGCCCGCGAACAAGAGGTCAGTCGGACGGTTCGCCCCCCGCGACGAGTGCTCGAAAGGGCAACGATCGCCTATCGAGCCGGCAAACTCGGCATCCGGGTACTGGCCGAACTCGAAGGCGAAGACCCGTCGGTGACGCAAGCGGCGTTGACGGCGGCAGGTGTCGTGCCGGAACCACCGCAGATTCGACGGGCTAACCTGGATCGCCTTCTTGCTCGCACTCATTCACGAGAACATTCCCAAGAGCCGTCGGAAGGCTAGTCGCCGAGTAGCGGTGGAGATGTGGGATGTCTGCTCTCGGCCGCAGGATGAGATGGCAAGTTACTATATCTACCGACCGCTCTCGTCCCTTTCCATCGCCCATTGCTTGTACACTTCCACAAGTCCGCTACTTTCCAACGGGAGCATCCCGTCACCGTACCGACGCAGCTTCTGGTACGCGTCACGCAGGTCGGCACGTGTGGGGAAATGGCCTCTGTGGATGGCCAAGTGGAGCACATCCTCGATGGTCAGGACATTCACGCTCCAGTGAGCGGCCAACTCTTGGCCGCCCTGGTCGTCGATGAGCGCCATGACCTCCCGCCCTTGCTCGGCGAGGTGGACGCAGTGCGCTATGACGACCAGTTCTCCGAGATCTCGCTTGATGCCCAGTGCTTCTTCCAGCTCGAGCCCGCGGCTATCTTCGATCACCTGGATCACCCTGGGATGGGCGGTGGCGAGCTCCACGGGGGGCAATATGTGGACCCATTCACTCGATTCGAGCCTTGCCCAACGCTGTCGTAATCCCGGATACCTGCGATCCTTGCCTACGACCTCGTCGCACACTTCCCGCGGGATCTCCAACACAATGCCCACACTTGCAAGGACATCGATCAGTACCGACTGTAAATTAGCGCCAACGAAATGGACGCAAACAGTCGCGTCGAGCACACAGATCTCGCCTTGCCGACTTGAGGGGTCTTCTCCTTGATCGGCCACTCCTCTTCTCCTCACCCTCTTCTTGATGTCTAGGCGTTCTCATGCCTCTGTTCCCTTGAAAGGGTGCTTCGGGAGGCGTGTAGTCGAGCTCAAACCTGTCGCGGAGAAGACGATACCGGGTAATGGAGGTGCCGGTCCAGCCCTTAGGAAATATGCGCACAGACAGCATTCTGATCGCATTTGCCGACGTTTGTCCCTTTTGGGGATTTTGTTGATGTTCGGATAGATAATAGGGGTCGATCAGGTGGCTTGCGGAGGGGAAGAGTTGAGAGTAATGTGTCGAGATTGCCGTCAGTCGCAAAAGAAAAGTAGTGCAAGATTCAATCACCTCAACCCCCTGTGGTGGCGTTGTTGATGCTCTACATGAAACAGGGTTCGGACGTATCCTCCACGGTAGGCGAATTTCGACGCTTCCGGCGCAATGTCCGATTTGCAAATCCCATGATGGTAGATATTGATAAACCAGGCCTGGGGTGGTATTAATTCTGTTACCCATCGGATGGGTTCGGTTCCTGGGAGGCGTGATCACTTGCTTGTGTGCGTGCTTCATGAGCATGCGCATTCACTACGAAGGCGATGTTCTCGATTGAGATGAAGGCGGTGCTGCGACGGGGGCGCCCGGTAGAGTGGCGTGTATACATGCATCTACCGGATTCGTCGTTCGGGCACCTGTATCTGATAGGTCCTTAGTCTATTCTCGTGCTGCTCATGTTCTGACGAAATCCGCTGCCGTGGGCTGGCTGGCTCAGAGGTGACAGCGTATTAGGAACAAATTATGTTCGGAGGGGGGTGGACCATGCTGCATGGAGTCATTCTGCGTGGTCGATATAAACTGTTCGCAGAGCTTGGGAAGGGGAGTATGGGGGAGGTGTGGAAAGCGTTCGATCGTGTGCTGGGCCGTGGGGTGGCCGTGAAGGTGCTGCGTGACAACTTCGAGACCGAGCCCAAGAGGGTCCAGCGGTTCGTGAACGAGGCCAAGATCGGTGCCCAACTACAGCATCCGGGCATCGTGGCGGTGTTCGACTTCGGCGAGCACGAGGGGCGACACTTCTGCGTGATGGAGTTACTGGACGGCGAAGACCTGGCGAAGGTGATGACACGCGCACCTAACGGCTTACCGATCGAGAGCGTCGTGAACATCATAGACAGCGTTGCCGCGGCACTCGAGGCGGCGCACTCCAAGGGCGTCATTCACCGGGACATCAAACCAGCTAACGTCATGATTCTCGATGGCGGTGCCACGAAGATATGCGACTTCGGCGTTGCGAGGATGGTGCAACCGTTCGCGGGTAAGGGAACCGCAGGCATCGGCACTCTCGCCTATATGGCTCCAGAGCAATTTCAAGGAGGCCTGGGTGAGCGAGCCGATCTCTACTCACTGGGTTGCGTCGGTTACGAACTCCTGACAGGTAAGAGGCCTTTCCAGGGTAATCCTGCCGAGCTGATGTGGCGGCATCTGTGTGAGGTGCCGATCAGTCCGAAGGCTATCCGCCCGGAGACCCGTCCAGAGCTCGATAGCCTGATCCTCGCGCTGATGGCCAAGGACCCGGCCTGTCGGCCGAGCGCGAGGGACGTGATGCAGTGGCTGAAGGGCATGCGGGATTGTCTCTGACAGCTACGACCGGTCGTCGTGATCAGATTTTTTGAAGAACCCGGTGGACGGGTCCTCTGGGGTTCCGATGATCGTTGCGCGGTCCAGGAAGACGTTACCGGCCTCGCAACTGACCTCGGCGAGCAGTACGCACGCGTAGCAGGCGGCCAGGTTGAGGCTGTCGACACCGCGGGCTTCCGACTCCATGCACGGGGGGTCCTGTGAGCACCAGGAGGCACGGTCGAGCGCTGACTTCAAGGACTGGTACAGCCGACGATGATCACCTTGGGTGACCACTCCGCCCAGGCTGCCTTCGGAGTCACTGGTGGCGGTGTAGATGAGCACGCCTGCCATGTCATCGGACACGTACAGTCGTTCCCGTAGAGCGGCGGCAGGATAACCCGACTCCAAGGTCCACTCGTTGATCAGAACGTGCGCCAGGGTGTGGAGCAGCACGTAGCGGGGTCGGATCGGAGAGTGAACGTCGGTCAGCGCTTGCCGGTCGGCGGTCGCCGCCGCACGTTGACGTAGGAGAGCGGTGTGGTTGTCCCTGATCCACCCCGCGCGCTGTACCGGCCCTGGGCGGTTCTCCCACTCCCGTAGCCGCCTTTGGTCGACGGCGAGGAAGACCCCCTCGCCGCTGACCGCGATCGCAGGGAGCCAGTCGACGGCCTCCTGGGAGAGTGCTGCCTTGCGGAGTTCCGTACTTCCCTGCACCGGCATCTCGACTCGCGTGAACGACTGGAGCACTCGCACTTCGCGGAGGCGTTTCACCAGCATCGAGCGTTCGACGCCGTCGGGGAGAGGCGACAATAGGTCGGCTGGCGGAACGCACTCGAAGTGCGACCCACGCTCGATCTTTCCACTGCCGCTGTAGAGGTGCTCGTACTCCTCCTTCCGCAAGTCGTTAGCCGGCTCGAAACCTGATGCCTGATCAGAGTCGGAGTCCGTTCTCGTCTCCAACTCACGACGTCGCAGGACTGCTGTGAGCACTTCCTCCGGGGTGAATCTGTCGTCGTGGAGCACCCCACAGTGCTTGATCGCCTCGAAGAGGGCCGTTTCGGGCAGGCTGTTGTTCAGCAGACCATCGAGCAGCTTGTAATGCGGGTCGACCCGTTGCTGGAGGGTTTCAGACCATGGCGGGATGGACAACGCCGACCGGTTGATCGGAAACCATGCGGCCGAGGACCCTCGCTGCAGCGTACGGGGCGCGGCCGTACAACCGGGCTGTTCCGAGCCCCGACCGAGCCAGGGCCGACGCCCTTTGCACTTGATGCCCAGGGCGCTCATGGCGTCGCGGCCGAACGCTCCTTCCAGCGAGACGGAGGGCACACCGCACGTGCACTTCACGATGACGGAACGCAGTGACGCCGTGCCCCCGGAAGCGTGCAGGCTGAGACGGTGTCCGCCGTCGAACGCCCGGTCGCCCGGGGAGTTCTTCTTGTGCACCCACTCGAAATAGGGGAAGTCGTCGAGGTGGCCGTACTGGCAGGCGATGACGAACCTGGAGGGGACGAGGGGCCTCTCGCAGGCGCCGCAGAGATTTTTGCCCGCCGGCGAGCCGAACCGTCTGTGCTCTTGGAGGATCTGGCAACCAGGGCAGGAGTAGATCTCGGGAAACAGTCTGATCTTCACCCCGTTGCCGGATGACGGGTTGTCCGCAGGAGGGAGTTGAAAGTGGGAGACGGCCATCCCCTCGTGGTGCCTCATCCATTTCTGTAGCCGAAACTCATAGATGGCGTCCGAGGGACGCACCTTCCAGGTGTCCAATCCGCTGACGATGTACGAGCGATCGTCCAGTGCGACCATCGCGCCGACACCGTACGTACTGATCATCTGGCCCCGTCGGACGGCTCCGACCGGCTTACTCGTCATCTCCGAGTCGCCGTTGCGGCGACCGGTGGAACGGCGTGTTCGTCCATCGCGCAGGGCCATGTCACTTCTCCAGATAGAGGTCTGATTCGACGTCGACGTCCCGCAGGCTCCACAGTGTGGGGAACGCATCGTCGAGGTCTTCGTCCGAGTGGCTGCGCAGCAGAGCGGCGTTCGCCGGGCGCGGCTCACTCCGTTTGAACGTCGACTTGGCCTCGTACACCAGGCCAGGATTCTCCTCTGCAAGCTCCAGCCAGGCATCGATGACGTGGTCGAGGTCCTCCGCCGTAGCGTCCAACTCTTCCGGCGCGATCACATCGACCCGCTGGAGGATCCGCTCCTTCAGATCGTCCAGATGCTTCGTGAACTCGTGCACTCGCCCGGCGGCATGGTTGGGCCGCAACTCGGGATGGAGCAGTCGCGCCATTCCGACGAGCACCGCGTGAAGGGCGCGGTCGCGGGCGCGGGCCGAAAAGGGGGTCACGCTGGTGGACTCGACCTGTCGGTAGAGGGCCGAGTGGTAGGACACGAAGCTCTCGTAGTGGGAGCGGTCTCGGGAGCGGCTCGCGTTGAAGAGCATGACCACCAGGCCGGGATGTTGACGCCCCACCCGGCTGCTGGACTGGATGTACTCGGCGGTGGTCTGGGGTTGGCCCATGATGGCCATCAGCCCCAGGCGGTCGACGTCCACCCCTACGGAGATCATATTCGTCGCGAGCACGGTGTCGAAGACGTTGTCATCGGGTAGTCCGCGTTCCAGATCCTTGAGGCGTGCGGGAATCTCGCTGGACTTCACCCGACTGGTCAACTCGGTGAGCTGATCGGCGATACGCAGTTCGTGTCCGTGCTGCTCGGCGAGGAGCCGCAGCCGGTCCTGTACGTCGTCCAGCACCTGTAGTTCCGCTGCGGCCAGAAGCCGAAGGCTGTTGAAGTAGCCCACCAGGGTCCAGTAGGCGTCGCGAACCATAGCGTCGCCCTTGATCTCCGCCGCGTGATGGAGAAGGGCCGCGTAGGCGCGGACGAGCAGGGTGGCCTGGCTCATGTTCGGCGTCAACAGACCGAGATAGAGCCGTGATGCCTTCTTGTCCGCCGGAGTCTCGACCGCGAACCAGGAGTCGCGAGCGTCCAACCCCGCCGGGGGGAATTGCTGGACGTCCCGGTCGAACAGCCGCCTCCCCTGTTCTTTGGCCCGGCGGATCGTCGCCGTGGAGGCGATGACCTTTGGCCGGCGCGCGGCGGCGTCGACCGCGGTCTCATAGAGACCGGTGAGGCTGCCGAGCGGTCCGGATATCAGGTGCAGCTCGTCCTGGACGATCAGTTCGGGAGGGGCGGTCGTGGAACCGTCATTCAGGTTGAAGAGCGATGCGACCTCCTGCCGCCAGGCGATCTGCGCGAACTTGTCAACGGTCGCGATGATCAGCGTCGGACGGACGGTGTAGATCATCTCGTCGACGACGTGAACGGGCAGCGCCCCATGGAAGTCGCAGTCGGAACTGGGACAGAAGATCCGCATGTGCGAGATCTCCGCATCGACCTCGTAGTGCCAGGCGTCCATGGCTGTGCCGCACCATGGGCAGTTGCGCAGCTGTATCGGGTTCTCGGTCTGCAGTTCGTCACCGTTGCGCAGCTTCTTGATGGCGACGGCTGCGTCCTTGAGGCGGTTCGGCGTGGCCGCGGCGCCGACCCACATGCCGATGGAGATCGGCTCCTGGCCGAGCTCCGCCAGCCGATCGCGACGCTTCATCTCCATGGCGCAGATGAGCGCGGCCGCACGTTCGAACTGCTGCAGCGTGAGCAGTCGCAAGGTGTAGCGCATCAAGGCGGTGACGCCACCACCCGCGTCCCCATTGCGGAGACGCCGGAGGAACACGGTGAACGCGATGATCCCCAGGTAGGCCTCGGTTTTGCCACCTCCGGTGGGGAACCAGAGCAGGTCGGCGAGGTCTCTATCGGGATGATCCTTGTCGGCGACGCCTCCCAGACAAAGCAGCAAGAAGGCGATCTGGAATGGCCGCCATCGTCCGTCGAGCGGCACCGGCCCCTTCCGTCCCGCTTTGATCCAGCTCGTCCGGCCGCGTTGCTTGGCCATCGCATCGTTGGCGTACTTGAAGGCGGTCATGACAACCGGGTCGCGACGAAGTGCCTCAATGCCCGCCCCCATCCGATCGCAGGCGGTCTCACACTGGGCGATCTGCTCCGCCGCCGCCTGCCCGAACTCGGTGGATTCCAGTACGCGTGCCTCCTCCGCCCGTTCGCCGATCCAGGAACGGTACCCGTCCACCAGACGGCGCAGCGTGGCGATGACATCGTCCGAGGACGCCTTCGCCAGGTAGGCCATCTCCAGGCCCGAGGCGTCGATGTCGCGGTTGGAGTCGGTGAGCAGAACATCCTGCGCGGGGACGAACGTGGTCCACACGGCCTCGATTGCGCCCGGCCGTCCGCTCAGCAGTTCCTCGTCTCGGGGAGCGGGCGGTGTCCAGTCCCAGTCGGCGGCGCAGCCGTGGCCGATGGCGAAGGTCGGAACGTGTCGGTATAGGAGCCGGTTGACGTGCATCTCCAGTTCGTCCACGCCGACCGGGACGGGTCTTTCCACCAGCGCCTTCGTTCCCGGTCGACCGGTCACGTGGACGGTCGGTTGGAACAGACAGTGCGCGTCCTGCAGGTCGTAACCGCCGATCTCGTGATCGTTCAGCAGGGCGACCGTGATGGAGACCGCTCCGGTCGCTGGGTGCGCCGGTCGAATCCGAAGTCGTAACTGGATGCCCGGCGCGAGTGCCTTGACCACATGCCGGGGCTCGGTGATGTCCAGTGTGACCGGGGCGAGGTTCAGTGGTCGGCGCTTCCAGCGCAAATCCCGTTCTTCGGTGCTGCGTCGGACCGCCCGCTGTGCCTGGACCGGTCGCCCCTCCTTGTCGACCGGGTCGTACATGGCCGTCGTGACTGACACTGTGATGGTGTTGGAGATCGAGGGGGCGACGGCGAACGTCAGGCCCATGGAGGAGGGGGTCTGCCGATTGGCCAAAGAGACGCCGGTGTCGGGCGCCTCGTCCACCGTGAGCACCGCCGGTGCCAGGTCCACATCTCGCTCTGCTGCGGCCGAGGCGAGCCGCTCCTCATCGATGCGCCTGGGGAAAAGCACACCGGCGGCGTAAGCGGTGATCGGCGCATCGGTGAGAACCTCGTCCACACCGCCGACCGGTCCCGCCAGATCGAGTCGAAGCCGATCGACCAACTCCGCCCGAAAACGGTAGTGCTCACTGTGCCTCGACACCACTGTGCTCCTCTTGAACCTTCTTGTCCCACGTGAAGTGACTGAGACCGACGAGACGTGGAGCGAGCCATACCCCGTGCTCGCCGAGTCCCGCTTCGATCCCCGCGGCTTGGCTGCCTGCGACCGTCTCGATGGCATCGACTCGCACGCCGGTGATCGAGCGGGGCCAGTTCTGCGGGACGTAGTTCTTGGATGTCTGCAAATGGCGGTATAGGTGGAATCGGAATCGGTCGGAGACCGTGCCGATGGGACGACCGTCATGCAGGATCAGGTAGGGAGGACTCAGCTCTAGGGCCAGGGGATCCTGATCGAGCCGTTGGAGAACGACCTCGTCGCCAGGGACGATCTTGGTGGCCAGGTAGTCCTGTGCCTCAGCCACGTCCCCGGCGAAGTCCCGCATTCCGGCTGGCTGTTCGGTGTGCACGTCACCGCCGACGATTTCCAGGCCGTCACGACGCCAGAACTGGTAGTGGTAACACCCCCAGCGGCCGGTAGAGTCGTCCATGCGGATGTGCCGCATGTCCAGCGCGTCGAGCCAGTACAGCGCGTCACGGGGCCTGGTCATGGCTACGTACAGCAGGCGGGCCTCCTCCGCCGGGTCCACCTCACGGCGGGCACGTCTGCTCCGCTGGTCCTGGCTGGCGGCACGGCGTGGGAGGGGGCCGGGGTCGACGACCAGGACGCGGTCGAACTCCAGGCCCTTCGCGCGGTGACATGACGACACCACGAGCTGGGCGGGGGGCTGCGCGGTGAGCTCGTCGGGCAGACGGTGAGAGGCCAGGGCCGCACGCAGCCTGCCCACGTCGAGGCTGCTTTCTCCTCTGTGCCTTGGATCGGTACGTGCGAGGAGTCGCCACAATCGGTCCGGGGGGTCGGCCTCGGGCGTCGGTAGATCGGTGATCAGCTCGTCGAACCGGGACCGGCTCAGCGTCGAGCCCTCGCATCGCCTAAGGAGCAGCGCGAGCCAAGCAGGGGTGGCCCGGTCCCGTGCCGATCGCTGAACGCGATGCGGGACACCGAGAGAGTGCAGTTGCTCCGAGATGACGAGCGACTGACCGTTGGTCCGACAGAGAATCGCGGCCGTGCCGGGATGACCGGTGAGCATGTCGCGAACCAGTTCGTTCAACGCGCCGAGGTTGAGCAGCTCGCCCCGCAAGGTCGCTCGCAGCGCGTCATAGAGCTGCTGTCCTCTGCCGTCGTCCGCTTCCGTGAGTGTTCGCAGGGCGGGGCCGTATTTCAGAGCCGTTCTCGCGTCTGGAGTCCGAGCCCGGAAGTTGTCGGTGAGTTCGAGTTCCACCAGGTCTTCGTCCCATACGGCCCGGAGCCAGACGAAGAAGCGGTTGGTCTCGCCAGCCCGCTCAGCGGGGTCCCGCACGGTGAAGCCATAGATCGACTGGGCGGGGTCGCCGACGACGGTGAAGCCGCAGTCGAAACGGTCCAGCAGCGCCTCAACGAGATCTCGACGCGAACCGACCAGATCCTGTACCTCGTCGATGATGACATGACGAAGGTCTTCGTAGAGGTTGTCGGCGCGCTCTTCCTCGATCGCCTGGCGGGCGCCGGCTATCCGAGCCTCGAAGGTCCGGTTCGGCCAGTCACCAGCTGCGTCCACCTGGGTCAGCAGGTCCAGCGCCCAGGAGTCGAAGGTCTGTGCTCGTACGTGCCGCGCGGCGTCGCCGTGCAGGGCGAGCCGCTCGGTAAGCTCGCGCACCGCGGCTCGGGAGAACGTGAGGACGAGGATCTCGCCGGCGCTCAGGTCCTCGACCTGCACCAGCCGCTCCAGGCGCCGTACCAGGGTGTGCGTCTTGCCCGCTCCGGCGCCTGCGGTGACGAGCACCCGCGCATCGGCGGGCTGGTCCACTACGGACTGCTGCTCGGGGGTGAGCGTCGGCGTCGCGGCGTAGATCTCGCTCACGAGCGGCTCCACAGGTACTCGAACTCGGTGAAGGCGAGTCTCTTGTCGTAGTTGGTGATGTTGTCGGCCACGTCGAGGATCAGGCAGGTCTCCTTACCGCCGTTCTTCGGGCCGCGGAGACCGCGGCCGATCATCTGCTGGTAGACGTTCGGACTGAAGGTCGGTCGGGCCACGATGACGACCTCGGTGGCGGGGGCGTCGAACCCCTGGGCGAGGACCGCGTAGTTCGTGAGGACGCGGATCTTCTTCGCGCGGAACTCCTCGATGCGGCTTCGCCGATCCCCGCTCGGGGTGGCAGAGTCGATGGCGGCCGAGCGAATGCCCCGATCGTTGAGCTTGGCCGCCAACAACTTCGCGTGATTCACCGAGGTGGCGAACACCAGGACCGGGCTGTCCGGAGGCAGGGCCTCGATCTCCCTGACCAACATCTGATTGCGCTCGACGTCGCGTCCCAGCCGGTCCTCGGCGGAGGGCGGCAGGCGGGAGCCCTGGAATCCGGCCGTATGCTCCAGTTCCTGCGAGGTCAACTCGATTGTGGCTCCCGTGAGCTGACGGTGCTCCGCTCTCGCCAGCACACCGAGTTCTTGGAGTTCTTGGTACGGATCCGACGCGAACACCCCCTCGTCGATCCGAGTCCGGCCGTACCGCTCCACCAGCCGACGCGTCTCCTCCTCGTTGAATCCGCGGTACGGCGTGGCCGTGAGACCGATCAACGGTCGCGCGGACTCGCGGTGCGTGATGCCGAGAAGGGAGAGCAGCTTCGTGTAACGAGGCGTGATGGAGAAATGCGCCTCATCAATGATCACGAGGGACGCGTCCCTGAGCCAGGCGTATTCCGGCTTGTCCAGGCAGACTTCCAGTTTCGCGTCGGTGGCGACCACCAGGTGGGCGCTCTCCTTGATCGCGGTGGCCTCCCGGCTCTCCCAGAGCCGGTTGATGGTCAGCCGTTCCCCCGGTCCCACCTTCGACCATACGAACGCCCAACTCTGGACTGCCTGCTCACAGAGGTCACCAGTCTGCGCGATCCAGAGCACGGGGCGCCCGTCCAGTCCTCTCTCCTTGATCACGCGGATCACCGCTTCGGCCGCCACGCGGGTCTTGCCGGCGCCGGTCGGCAGGCACAGCATCCCCTTCGGCGCTCTGTACCTGGTGAGCAGGTCGAACATGTTGCCGGCCAGCTTCTCCTGGTAGTCGTGCAACCGCGGGTAGGCGGTCGGTCCCGCGACCAGCTCGATAGGGGGCAGGTTTTCGCTCCTCGACCCGGCGAACGACTCCGACAGTCCGAGGTCGCTGACAAGCCGGAGCGAGTTCGTGTCACCTCGGAAGCTCGCCGCCGCCTCCGGGATGTTGGCCTCGATGTCTTTGCGGTAGACGCGCAGCAGGTCCGGCCCGAACGCGTTGTGGGCGAGCTGTGCGATTCGTTGATCGTTGACGGGCTTCCCCGCCTCCGCCTCCTCGCTCTCCAGCAGGCCTTGGGGCAGGCCCTTGCGCAGAGCGTCCGGGCCGACCAATTCCAGTACCTTGTCTGCGGGGTCGGCGGCGGTGCGCGCGCGCTGCAGACGCTCATTGTTGCGCTTCTTCTCCCGCAACTCCAAGATTCTCTGGCACCCGAGCCGGCCGAGGCCGAGCTTCAGCGATCCGTCCATGGCCAGCAAAGCCGCAAGATCGTCGGCAGGACGTAGAACGAACACCGTACGGTCGTGGACCTGGGCCGCGGCCGTGATCTCCTGTGTGCGCATTCCATTCGGTGTCCTGATCAGCTCTTCCAGCTCACTGCACCGCACCAACGACCAGCCGTCCACCTGCGGCCCACGCATCGCCTTCAGGTGCGGGAACTCGTCGGTCAACAGGGTCGCGTCCGCCTCCGACACCCACCGCAGCTCTTTCTGGATCACGTCCGCAGGGGAGAGCATGCCCCAGGTCTCCCGCATCTGCCGAGCCGCCTCTTCGGATGGGGCGAGCAGCGCGGGCACACTCTCACGGACGAGAGCCTCGTATTCGGTGCGGTTCTCGGTGACCGCGATGTTCTTGTCCTCGATGTCGCTGCGCCATAGGCCGCCGACGCGGCATCGGGTGGTCGCTCCGTCGGGCCATGCCGAATCCGCCTTGAGGAGAAGCGCGTAGACCTTCCCCGGGAAGCCGTCGTCCTCGCTGCTTCCCGCTTCTTGGACCAATTCCTGCCACAGGCTGTCGCGGATGGCGGTCGTATCACCGGGCAGCCCGAGGACGTCGGCGGTGGGCGTGGACAGGTTCGCCACAGGCAGTACATCGGCGTGGTCGCGAAGCGAGGGACCTACGCAACGTGTCAGGGCCCGGACCCCGCGGGACGTCTCCAACTGGCCGTACATGCGAGCCATCCAGACCAGGGGGGACATCACGGCCTGTCGGGTCGCCGTCTGACGGCCGACCTGCATCGTCCATGTGCTGACGAGTCCGGTGCGCGGCAGCTCCCGTAGGAAGGCCGCTCGTCCCTCCGCCGACAGTTTCGTGAGGAAGTGCAGCGGTCCCGCCGGCGGTGCTCCCTCGAATCGCATGGTCGCCATTTGTGGGCGCTGCACGGAGGAGGGTAGCTTCTTGCAGTAAAGCTTCCACCTGCTCTCTACGTACGACTCGTACCAGGGCTCCTGGCGAGGATCTTTTCCGAGTACCGGTCCCTCCAGGAGGCCGAGATCCCGAAAGATCGGACGGTCTGGAGCATGGAAGTCCACGTCCACCGCGATTTCGGCGTCTCGTGAACCGTCGGCCGGGACCACCTTTCCGGGCAGCAGGGAGTCAAAAATTCGGCGGAATCCTCCCTCGACCGTCCGCACCTTCAGCAGCTTGGCCGTGTCGATCCTGGCGTTGCGTAATGCGGCGAGGGTGTCGGCGGGCCCGGCCTGTCGGGACAGTTCCCAGAAGTCCGCCCACTGTGCATGGTCGTAGCCGGTGAAGCCCTGCTCCACGACGGAGGCGAACCGGCCGGCGGCGTCGGCCTCGTGGATACCGAGCTCGTCGAGCGCGCGTCGAACCGAGTCGTCGGAGACCACGCGATCGTCGACGTAGGTCATCTGATCCGATAGCCGGTCATTGATCGTGCGTCGAAAGAGCGAGGGGGAGGGCGCCACGAGGGTGTTCGACTCGGTCAGGATGATCTCGGCTTCGAGGGCCTCCGTCGCGAGATCGTGGTTCAGCCGCTTCATGTCCGCGACGATCAGGATGGCCTGGGCGGACGCCTCGGGGGACCTGTCCTGGACGAGTGCCTCCAGCCATTCGCGAACCGTTCGCACCGGGATCTTGGCCTCACGGAGTATCCGTTCGGCGCTCTGCCGGCGATGGGACGTCTTCTCCACTGAGTGATGGCACCAGTTCTTTGGCCGGCCGGCATGGCCTGCCCAGAGTTCCCGCCAGAGCGGACGGAGGTCCGCCGGGTGGAGGTTGACCTCGGCGGGTGCGCGGAAGCGACCCTCCTGGTCCACGAGGGTGGGACGTGTCGTCGCGGTCTTCCAGATGGCGTCGACGAGATCGGTCGCCGCGAACTGCGGCTCTTCTCGTCCTCGGGCGGGAACCTGGTCCAGATAGGCGCAAGGGTCGTCATCCCGGGCAAGCAGCCTCAGGGAGTCGACCACGAGTTCGGCGGCCACCTGGATCAGTTCCGTGTTGAACGCGTTGGCGTCGTACAGGTTCTGTCGGTCTTCGCTGGTCTTCCAAGGCGCGTTGACGATGCCTCGGAGCGTGGTGGTGAAGTTCGTCGGGAAATAGGCCCAGAACCTGCCGAGGATGTTGTCTCTGCTCGTTCGGTCGGGCACCGCCCAGGAGACGTCCACCTCGGGGCGGTCGTGCAACTCGCCGGCCTCCCCCAAAGCCTTCTGCGAGGGACGGTGTGTTCTGGTGAAGACGCGCCATTGTTCGGTCGTGCTCCTGCCGGTGTTCGTCCGCACGGTGATGGTGTGACGATCTCCGGAGATCTCCCGAGAGATCTCCCGTATGTCCGGCGTCTGTCCTCGCCTGTCCTCCAGGGCCACAACGCCGACGTGCGCGGAGAAGAGCGGGAACGCGTTCGGGAAGTGTTGCAGGTCTAGCGCGAGCCGGTCGATGTGGGCCGGCTTGAGAGGTAGACGGACGACGGTCGTCGCCCATGTCAGCAACTCGGCCAGCACAGCGTCCTCGGCCATCTCCTCGTCACGATCGAGCGGCTGCGCCATCCGCAGCACCGGGACGTCGACGGCGTCCGGCTGGACTGATGTGATCTGCCGCCTGGCCAACTCGCGGTCGAAGCCGAAGCTCTTGTCGTTGTCCCGGCTGAAGAACTGCGGCGAGTCGGTGACGCTGAGGACCGACTTCACTCCCACCCCGAACCGCCCGATCTGACCGCCGCGTTTCCGGGAGACGCTCATACGGAGGATGGTGTCCGCGCCCTCGGGTGTCATCGAGGTGCCCTGGTTCGCGCAATAGAGATAGCGTTTGGTCAGGACGACGCTGATCTTCCCCCCTGGATCGTTCCTCAGCTCATCGGCGCCGTTCTGGACCAGCTCGTAGACCTGCCGATCGCCGTACCCGCCCTCCTTGATGCGTCGTTCGCCGTTGGCGTGCTCCTGTATCAGCCCCGGGTCGATGCGGTAGGTCTCGAGGACTCGTTTCGACTGCTCCAGGATCACCTGGAGGACGGAGGGTGTCCGGGGGGCACTCACGACTGTTCGGCTCCTTGGGCGGGGGTCTCATCAAGCGACCTGTGACACGTCTGCTCGCAATGAGCCGTACCCGGTCGGCGCGCTCTTGAATAAAGATTGGCCGACTTTATCAAGGCACGGCGAAAAGAGTTGTTCTCCCGACGATGGCCGTATGTTGGCCTGGGGTCGCAAAGACGAGCATAAGAGCGTGGAGCGGCCGCGCTTTGCGGATGAAGGCCTCGCGATCGGACGCCGAGTATTCCTGTGTCTGATCGTTCCATGTGACTGCGAGGGTCTCTCGCATTCCGGGATGTGCGTCGCTGATACTGCCAGATGCGACATGCCTCTCGCAAGCCGCTTTGAAGAAATTTATACCTGCTGCGAGGAGTGGGCTAATAATAATGGACATCCAGGTATTTACATGGACGTATCGGGCGTAATGTAAGACACTGCGCCCTGGTTCGGTGCGCATATAGACGATGTGCGCCGTAGGGTCGTGTCAAAGCGCTTTTGACGTACTCTCTGGCGTCAAAGGCGTTGAAGGCAAGGTCAAGGAGGGGGAGGATGCACGATTCCGAGGCGTTCGGGGTTTGGCTGGGCCGGCAGTTACGGCGGAGGGGAATGAGTCAGGCCGACCTCGCCGCCGAACTCGACGTCACCCGAGCCGCCGTCTCCGCATGGATCACCGGCCGAGCAGAACCCCGCATGGATAAAATCCAGGCCATCGAAGAGGTTCTCGGTCTTGCCTCCGGATCATCGGTGACAAGGGAGGAGATCCCCGACTCGGCGGGCACCATCGCCTGGTATCACCGTCCTGCCCACGCCGACGGCGGCAGAGAACTGGGCAATGCTGCGACCTTCGCCTTCGATTCCGATCTCGCCGTCCTGGCCCGCGAGGCCACGCAGAACAGCCTCGACGAGCGGTTGGTGTCCAACACTCGGCCTGTGAGGGTCCGCCATGTCCTCCACGAACTGACGGGGGAACGGCTTTACCGCTTTCTGGCCGCCATCCGCTGGAATGACCTGCAGGAGCACTTCGTAGCCGCCGCCGATTCTGGGCAAAAGGTCGGCAGGATCCTCGCCAACGGCTTGCGTGAACTGCAGGAGAGCGGACGTCTGCTGTTGTTGAGGGTGGACGATTACAACGCGTCGGGCCTGATCGGCCCGGAGTACGAAAACGGAAAGTTCTCCGCGGTCGTTCGCCGGCAGTTGGACAGCAACAAGGGCACGTCGGCGGGCGGCTCGTACGGCCTGGGCAAGGCGACCCTCTGGGCGGCGAGTCAGTTCGGCCTCGTGTTGATGCACAGCACCCTGTCCAAGCCGCACGAGGGGCGGTGGGAACGACGGCTGATCGGCCGCCTAGATCTCCCCTGGCATGAGGTCGACGGTCGGGAGTACGCCGGGCCGGCGTGGCTGGGCGAGGCGGATCCCCAGCGCCAAGGGGCGGCACGGTCCTGGTGGGCAGACGAACGGACCGTCGAGGAGCTGTGCCTGACCAGGGAGAGCAATGACCCGGGAACCTCCTTCCTTGTCGTCGGCGCCTATGACGCCACCGGCGAGGAGGCAGATCTGGAGACGATGCACAGTGTGCTCGTGCGCAGTTTGGCCAGGAGCTTCTGGGCATCGATGATCGCCGGCCGCGATGCTGATCCTTTTCTGGAGGCCTCCGTAGTGGCACTGCGCGACGGACACCTCGTCGTCGCCGAGGAACGCGTCGACCCGTACCATCACGAGCCTGCGCGATCGCGCGCCGTCAAGGCCTTTCTCGACGGGAACACCGTCGAAGAGATGACCAATGCCCAGGACGTTGTGAGGGCTTCCGTCCCGCTGACGATCCCCCCGCGCAAGGCCACGAGGCGGGCGGTGCCCACAGACCATCAGGCGGTCCTGCTGGTGACTCCTACAACGGAGGACGACGCAGCGCCCAATCGCCTGGTCTGCATGCGGAGCAGCCGCATGGTCGTCATGGATCGTGCGGTCAGCGACGTTCCCTTGGGTGCGCCGCGTTTCCAGGCGGTACTGCTCGCAGGGGACGCGATCGATGAGAGCACGCCTGACACGGCTGCGGCAGAGGAATTCCTCAGGGCCGCCGAGCCGCCTGAGCATAATGACTGGAAGCAGACCGATGACCTGACGGCGAGCTACACAAGGGGCGCGGCGAGCCGGATACGAGATTTTCGGCGGGCGATGTTGGATCGACTCCGGGCGGTGGTCAAGCCCGCTGAGGTGGAAGTCGACGACACACCTCCGGTGCTTAGAGACCTGCTCACTCTCGACCCGTCTCCGGTGCCACGAAGCCCCGGCTTTCCCACGATTCGGAGCGCGAGCGGTTCCATCGACCAGGAGGGGGCTTGGCGGGTCAGGGTGGAGGTGCGGCTTCCCGAGCGCGATGACGAGTGGCTGATGGAGCCGGTGCTGCGGTTCGCCACCAGGTCCGGTCCTCGCCCACAGGCCGAGTGGGCCTTCCTCTCGGCCGAGGCCAACTGTTGGGTCACTGAAGAAGGGCTGCTCAGATTCCCCGCCGGTGCCCGCACGGCAGCCTTCACAGGGGTGAGCGTCGTGGCGAGCCATCCGGTCGCGGCGACGATGACCACGGTGGAGGTCGATCTGGTCCGAGCGAAGGAGCGAAGACGGTGAAGCGTTTGGTTCCCTATCCGGTTCTGGCCGGCGACCTGTCCCTGGAGGTCAGGGAGGTGCGCCTTGATGACGTGGCGCTACCCTTCGCGATGATCTCGCCTGCAAACCGGGTCGTCGCGCTTCATCAGGTGGAACGGCAGAATTGGGAGACGGCGAGGCTGTCACTAGTGCTCCGCGTGCCCCGGCAGGAACTCCAGTCCGGCCGGTGGTCTGACACCTCCTGTTTCGCCGTGTTGTCCGAACGGCGCACCAATGTGCGTGCTGCCGCGCGCCTCAGAGAGGATGCCTCGGGATCGTGGGTGGGCGAGGTGGTGCTGTACCGCGATCGTCATGTGGCGCGTGCGGATCTCACCGCCACCATGGTGGCCACCGTGGGCGAAGTGGCGGGAAGGGTGATCGGTGAGGCCCGCGACCTGTGGACGATCGACCTTCAGGCGCGTGCTCCCACCAAGGCCCAGAGCGTCAAGACCATATGGGCCGATTTCGCCGACGAACGAAACCCTCATCTCCATCCGTTACGTCTGGATCCCTGGGCGGTGGAGGCGGTCGGAGACATGCCCGTCCTGTATCTCAATAGGGGTTTCGAAGGACTCGAGAGCCTGCTGAGGAGCAACCGTGTCGCTGACAGGCCGGTTCGTGACGCCATCGCCGCACAGATCGCCGCCGACGTCTGGACGACTCTTTTCAACGCCGCCGTGTACGCCGTGCATGTGGAGGACGGACGTCCACAATGGCCGGGAGGATGGCATGAAGCCGCCCTTCGACGAATGTTGCCGGACGCCTTTCCCAACCACTCCGCCGATGATGCCCTGGTGGAGATCGTGAGCCGCCGGCGGGTCGGAGACGGCGGGGATTTGCAGACCAGGATCCTGCACGCCGCTACTCGACAGGGCCGAATCCCACGTAACCTCGCAGGTCTCCTCCGGACCCTGCGCAGTACCGGTCAGGAGGATGAATGATGGCCACTCCGGAGTACTTCGCGTTGCTGCTCGACGAGGTGGCGGCCAAGCACCTGACCGTCGCGGTTCTGCAAGGATGTGAGACCCTACAGGACCTCGCGATCGACCGCTCTTGTGAGGCACTTCCTGCCGAAACCCGCTGGGCCACAGAGCCGGTGTGCGACCTGTTGGAAGAGGCCGTGAAACGGTTCGATGATGACGCTGCTCGAACGGCGGCGGACGCGTGGTTGGCGCCTCGCCTCCATGCGGCATTACGGCTGACGAGGGGAGAGGCCGCGGACAGTCGATTGTGGAATCACCTTGCGCTACGGGTGGCGCCTCATTACGTCTTCTGGCGGCACCAAGGGAGGTCCTCTCTGGTGCAGCCGGTGCCCACTGTGAACCGGAGTCGGTTCTCGGGGCCCTTCTACTCGCAGGCGTTCGCCCGGCTGTGGTGGGCGGCCGAACTGTTCCGCGACGGATACGACTACCGGCCGGCCGTCACCGCCTGTGGGAACCAGGACGTGCTGAACACCGTCCTCCGCCTGGAGATCATCCTGCATCGGCCGGTGGCTCAAGCCTTGCTCCGGCTGTTGGAACAGGGGACCGTACGCACAGGGCGTGATGTCAACGCCCTCGCCCAGGCTGTGAACGTCGCGGGGACCACCTTGATGTTCGAGGCGATCGCCCCCGATGCTGACCTTGATCCGGATGCCTACCGGAGCTGGATCGAGAGTGTGGGAGACGGTCTGGTGCCGTTGGATTCACTACCTGATGGGCCCGACGACGGAAGGGCGCCTCTCGGTGCGGTGAAAGCCCTCGTCCCTCTCTTTGAACGGCTCTTCGCCGACGCGCCAGTGCGCGGCAGGACGGCTGCAAGTGAATGAAGGGTGTCACGCTGTTCCCGGCGAGCCGGGGCTGGACACGTGACCGGTGGCCCTCAGATAGGAATACACCCGCCCTGCAATGGCCTTGGCCAGATCTACCGGAACAGCGTTACCAATCTGCCGCGCTATCTCGATTTTGCTGCCGCACCAGAGATAGTCCTCGGGGAATCCTTGAAGGAGCGCCGCCTCATAGTGGGTGATGGGGCGATGAGCCCAGGGATGTAGATAACGCCCCTTTTCGGGCTTGTAGAACTCTGTGCGAATGGTCACCGATGGGCGATCCAGGTACAACCTGCCCATCACATCGTGCGACCCGGAGCGATGTT
>NZ_JBEZFH010000130.1:0-20965 GCF_040649355.1 Sphaerisporangium sp. NPDC049002
GAGGGGTGGGTGCCGGCGGTGACTGCCAGGACTGGGGACCGGAGACGGTGGGGGCGCTCTGCCCGGGCCACGGGTCCACCCAGCGGGGCGCCGTGCACCGTGCTGCCCGCGGCGGCGCGGTCGGCGGCCGCGCGGCGGTTGTCCTCCAGCTGCCGCTGCGACTGCGGGGTGCCGTCCGGGTGGACGTACCCCTCCTCGCCGGGGCGCGGCCAGTCGCCGTCTCCGCGCTGAGCGTCCGCCACCTCCGGGGTTGGCGTGACCTCGGGGCTGTCGTTGTGTGCCATGAGTTCCTCCCGCAGGCTAGAAGGTGGGGGCGATCATGCCGGTCCCGGCGATGATGCTGATGCTCTTGGGGTACCGGCCCGCGTGCAGGGCGGCGTAGTTGTAGAACCGCAGCAGGACCGACATCTGCGCGGCCAGCGGCTCCCTGAAGGTCTCCGTTCGCGGGGTGCCCTCGAACAGGATGATGTCGCTCGACCGGGCGATGATGATCCGGTCCTCGTTGGTGCCCGCCCCGAGGTTGGTCGGGATGTTGGGGTCGACGAACACCGGCAGGCCCTGCATGGACCCGACGAACCCCTCGGAGTTGACCTCGCCGACGGCGGCCAGCACGTTCTGCGGGCTGCCGGCCACCGGGGTGACCAGCGGGCGCCCGGCGGTGTCCAGGGCCGACAGCAGCCACGCCCACCGGCGGGGGTGCATGAAGATGACGTCCGGCGGCATGTACCGCTGGGTGTGGATCTGCTGGATGGCGTCGGCCATCTTGGCGTACAGCTCGCCCGCCGTCGGAGAGGCGTCGGTGTAGGTGACCGCGTTCGCGCCGGACACGTTCAGCAGGCCGACCTTGTTGGTGGCGTTGTTGCTGAGCGTGAAAACGTCCACCTTGACCGCGTAGTCAGCGGCCAGGTCGGCGAGCAGGATGTCGTCGATGTTGACCTGCGACTGCTCGATGAGCTGCAGGGCCACCACCTGCTGGCCGGCGATCGTGGCCACGTTGGCGGTGATGCTGTTGGTGGTGGCGTCGGTGTTCTGGACCGCGGTGTTCTGGGTCGTCTGCTCGGCCACGGCGGTGCCGGTGGCCAGGCGGGGCAGCGAGATGGAGTCGGTTCCGCCGGGAAGGTTCATGTGGCGGACCCGGTTGGCCACCACCCGGGAAGCGCGGGCGAGCCCGATGTAGTCCTGGATCATCCACAGCGGCGGGACGAACTCGCCGCCGGCGCCGTCGGTGGTGGTCAGCGCCCGCTGCTCCAGAGCGTGCGCCACTTCGCGGTCGTTGCGGGTCAGCCGGTCCATGGCGTCCCGCGACCCCATCAGCTGGGCGCGCACCAGGTCACGGAAGTAGGACTGCTTGCCGCCCTTGCGGTAGGTCTCCGGCTCGGAGGTCACCGACACGGTGGGCCGCTCGCGCTGCTCACCGGTCTGACCGTACTTGGCGGCCAGCTCCCCAGCGCGCTGCTCGCGCTTCTCGTCGTCCTCCAGTTCGGCGATCCGGGAGCGCTTCTCCTCGATCTCGTCGTCCTTGGCCTTGATCGCGCCGCGCTTCTCGGTGAACGCGGCGGTCTCCTCGTCGCTCAGGTCACGCTGCTCGGCCCGGGGCGCCTCAAGCACGCCGTCCAGGTCGGTCTTCAGCGCGGCCCGCTCCTCCAGCAGCTTCGCGAGCTGCTGGCGCAGGAACTCCAGCACGGAGTCCCTCCTTTCGGTAGTGGGTCGTGCCTGCGATCCGTCCGGGTGGTGGCTCAGGTGGTGGCACGCCGAGGGCGCGCTCCGGCGTGAGCTCCGGCGCGTCGGGTGGTGCAGGCGGAAAAGTCAGCCGAGGAGAACGGCCTCGGCTTCGTACAGCGACAGCGGGTTGCGTCGCTGGGTCTTGGGGGGCTGGACCGGCGCCCCTGGGGTGGGCGCGGGGGCCAAGCGCCGGCCGAGCCGCTCGTACAGGGCGCGGACGTCGCCGTCGCCCATCCGGTCGATGTCCAGGCCGCGCAGCGCCACCGACGTGCCGGGGTTGGCGCCGAAGTTCACCACCGAGACGTCGCCACGGTTCAGCGACACCTCGGTGATGTCGCGCTGGTCGTAGTCGGGAGACCACTGCTGGCGCACCACCCGGAACGCGAACGACATCTCGTCCACGTCGCCGTCCTTGAGGGCGGCGAGCATGTCGCGGACGTCGGAGCGGGTGGTGTTGACCTCGGCCGCCATGTGCAGGCCGGTGTCGTCCTCCGACAAGCGCAGCGTCCCGGACTTGGTGTAGGCCATGGCGAGCCCGCCGTGGTTCAGCAGCAGCTGCACCTGCGGCTGCTCCGAGAGCGTCTTGGTGAACGCGCCGGCCCGGACGACCTCGGTGTAGGCGCCGAACATGTCCCACATTTCGTAGCCGTGCTCGGTCACCGAGGCGTACCCCTCGATGGTGGCCGAGCCGTCGGATGCGGCTCGCACCTCGACTTGCACCGGGTAGGCGCGGCGCTCAGGGCCGCGCGACTTGGCGCGCTCGCTCAGGTCCACGTCTACTCCTCGATCTGCTTGTCCGCCGCGGCGTCCCCGCCGAGCTCAGTGAGCTGCTTGATCTGGTCGGGGGTGAGCGGCGGCCGGTCCTCCAGCTGGCGCGCCTCGTCCTGGGTGCCGAACTTCGCCCTGATCGCGATGGCGTGCGCCCGGAACCGGGTCAACAGGTCCGTGCGCAGCAGGGCACCGCGATTGAACTTCACCTGATGGGGGCGGGGTAGCAGCCCCGACAGGGCGCGTTCCAGGCGCACCAGCCACGGGTCCAGGGCGTAGATGAGCAGCTGCAGGTTGCGCTGCTCGATGTTCTGGTAGGTCAGCGACCCGCCGGTCTCGTACCCGAGGATCTCGGCGATGCCCGGCCCGAAGATGCGACAGCACTCGGCCGAGGTCATGTTGTTGGTCTCCAAGAACTGAGACTCGTTGGGGTTGATCTGAATCTGCTGGTAGGCCCACCCCTTGCCGAGGGTCACCGGCTCGCGTTTGCCGGTCAACGCCGCCATGAACCGGGCCTTGGCGGTGGTCGCCTGCTCCTGGTCGAGGTTGCTGTCGCTGGTCAGGATCCCGGTGGGGTGGGCGCCCTCTTCGAACCATTGGGCGCCGAACCGCATCGCCGCGATGCCCACGCCGATCGTCAGCGCCTGGTGGGCGATCGGTGACATGCCCGTCAGCTGGCCGGGGATCGGGTACACCCGCTTGTGCCACACGTCGCCGGAGTGCTCTACCTCGACGCCACCGACCCGCCACCGGGGCAGGCCGTCCTTGCGGTCACGCCACCCCTGCACACTGTCCGGGTGCTGCAGCACGATCTGCGTGGGCGTCCCGCGACGCGGGTCACGCTCCCCCACCAGGCCGTACACGTTGCCGCGCAGCAGGCTGGAGGCCATGTACTGCCAGATCCAGTCCTCAAGGCCGTACCCGTCGCCGGCGGGGTCGAGCAGCCACCCCGGCTTGGGCCGCTCCTGCTTGGCGGGGCCCTCACCGGCGAACACGTCGATCGGCAGCATGCCGGCCGTACCCGCCAGCAGCGACACCGACGCCCACACGGCCACCTTTTGCAGGCTCGCCTCGGCCCGGGACAGATCCACCCGGGCGAACGTCGACCCGAGCGAGGAGTTAGGGGGGATCGGCGGGTCCGGCGCGCTGCGGCGCTCCACCCGCGGGTGGCCGCCGAAGAGCAAGCTCACAGGACGCTCCTCTGCTCATGCATCCGCGTCCACGCCCGATCCGCCAGCAGCAGCGCCCCCGGGGTGATGAACCCGGCCGGCGGCCACGCCAGCCATGCTCCGTAGGACACCAGCAGCAGGCCGGTCAGACCGGGGAGCGCTGCCACCAGCCAGCGCAGCAGCGTGCCGGTCGGCGCGGCCGCGGTGGTCGCCCACGCGGTGAGGGATGTGCGCACGCGGGCTCCTCTCACCAGATGTTGTCGAGCGGGTCGGCGTCCACCGGTTGCGTTTCCAGCCCCCACACCGCCAGCGTCAGCGCCACCAGCGGCGAGATGTCCACGCTCACGCCCCGCCGGGCCCACGCCCACGCATCGCCCAGCGTCCGCTTCTCCGCGCCGGCCAGCGCCGCGTCCAACGGGGCCTGGCCAAGGTGCCGGAACCGGTCCTGCTCCACCGCGTCGTAGAAACCCGAGCACGCCTGGCCGACCTCGCGCGCCGTCGGCACCGAAACCTCGATGCCGCGCGCCTCCAACGGTTTGATCAACGACCCGGCGGGCCCTGCCCCGTCGATGACGACCGCCGACGGCTTCCACCGTTCGACCAGGTCGGCCAGCCGGTTCACCATCCACCCGGTGCCGCGGGCGTGCTCCACGACCTCCCCGTGCAGCAGGCCGTCAGCCCGCCACCCGGCCACCGAGATCGCGCCCATGCTGCGGTCGGGGGTCACGTCCGCGGAGAACGCCACCGCGCCGTCGCTGCGGGACCCAAGGTCGATCCGCGACCGCCACACCGCCTGGCCGATCACCAGCCAGCCGGCGCCGTCGACCGGGTAGTTCCCGACGCCCAGCCGCTCGCGGAGGAACCCGCGCGCCGACATCGACGCCTGTTCACGGGCCACGTGCTCGCCGCTGATCCGGTAGCCGAGCGCCGGGTTGGCCTTCGCCCACGACTCCGGGGACTGCGCGTCGTCGTGGTCGCGGCACGACTCTTTGCACTCGCCCCGGTGCGGGTCGATCGACCACTCGAAGAAGGCCAGCGAGGCGTCCTGCCCCGTCAACCCCCGCGACCGCACCCGGGCCAGCTGGTCACACGGCGCCAGATCCCTGTCCGGGGCGCTGGAGGTGTACCACAGCTGCGGGTTCGGCCTGGCCGACATCGTGGGCATCAGAGCGTCCACCGACGCGTCAGGCAGGTTGTAGGCCTCGTCCAAGATGACGCAGTCGCCGGTGAACCCCCGGCCCGAGCCGGTGGAACGGGCGACGAACCGCAGCCGCTGCCCGCCGCGAAGCTCGATCCCCTCCTCGCCGTGCGAGGTGCGGACCCGCAGCACCCGCCGGTCCATGTCCGGGGTGTTCTCGATCAGCGACAGGACCCGGCGGAACGCCTCCTGCGCGGTCTTGAACTCGTGCGCGCTGTGCAAGATCAGCCGCTCACCGAACAGGAACAACCCGGCGAGCTCGCGGGCCTCCAGGATGCTGCCCTTACCGTTCTGTCGGGACACGATCAACCCGACTTCGAACGCCGCCCACTTCCCGCCGGCGCGCTCCCCCAGCGCGTGCTCCAGCACCAGCCGCTGCCACGGATCCAGGACCAGGCCGGCCGAGGCGGCGAGATCAACCGCTTCCAGGCCCGCGCTGCTGACCCGCGGCGGGATGCTCAGGATCGGCGGCTCCTGCCAGCCGGTGAGCACGTCGGGCGGCGAGATCGTCAACGGTCGACTCCTCCCGGCCGGTGGGGACGGTTGCCAGCTCTCGCATCACGCTGGTGAGCTCCTTGGCCAGTCGCGCCGCGTCCGGGCCGAGCGCCCGCCCAAGCTCATCAGCGAGCTTGTCGCGGATCGCCTCCAACCCACGCCGGCGGTCACCGGACGCGACCTCCTCGACGAGATCCACCGCTCACCCCCAGGCTTGGTGATCATGGCCGGAGATCCGTGGGGAGAAAAAAGGGAGCCTGTGAGCGGGTCTCCCGTTGTCGTCGCTCAAAAAATCCTGACCAGCGTGAACGCGGGCTGCCCGGTTCGTGGTCACCATGCGCGTGAGGTGCGGAACGCGGGCACGGGTGTGCGGTTGCCGCGCTTGCTGTTGCATCGCCTGTGCGCGGGTTTGAGGAGCCGCGGGTCGCGTGGTGCGCCGCCCCTGCTGATGGGGTCTACGTGGTCGGCGGTCCATGACATGGGGTGTGCTGCTGGGAGGGTGAGGTCGATGGCGTGCCCGCACAACCAGCAGATGTCTCCGCCTGGGCTGGTGCGTAGCTGCTGGGTGATGCGCCGCCATGGGCGTCCGGTACGGCCCTTGCTGCGGGGCATGACCAACACCCCCTGGACATGACGAAGGCCCGCACGGTGGCGGGCCTTATCGTCTCAGCTGATCACATGGTGGCGTTCGCCCTGGTCGTTCGTCAAGCGGACTGTGCGATCTCGTCTCCTCGGATGCGACGGCAGGTGGTGTGCCGGCATGTAGCGCAGGCAGGACCGACGAAGGGGGCGATGTCGACGCCGGCCAGGAGGTCGATGACGTCGCCCACCCGGTAGAGCGGGCGCCCGCGGTCGTCTCTGCCGCGGGCGAGGATGCGTCCCCGGAACGCCATGCCTCGGACCTTGGACGGGGTGAGGTCAGGGTAGTAGGCGTGCAGAGCGCGGGCGGCCTCGGTCGCGGTGGCGAGGTGGTCGGCGGCTTGGCGTAGCAGCCAGGCCTGCCGCAGGTGAGTGTCATGGCGGGCTCCGCAGGTGTGGCAGCGGATGGTGTCGGCGCCGTGCCGGGCGTACAGGTCGGCGGTGCATTCGCCGTCGTCGGTGTCGGCTGCGCAGGGCCCGGCGTACCAGGTACCGGGCGGGCGGTCGATGGTGCGGCGTGCGTGCCGTACGGCGTCGGTGAGCTCGTCTACGGCTTCGTCCACGGCCGGGTGGCGGAAGAGCCGCACCCGGTGACGTAACAGCCAGCGGGACAGGCCTGTGAGGGTGTCGGGCGGGGTGCGGCCGAGGTCGGTCCACTCGCACGACGGGTGCGCGCAGTCCACGCACGTGGGCCCGAAGACCGTCGGGGCGCCCTCAGACAGGATGCGGTGCCAGCCGACGAGCGCGCTTTTCAGGATGTCGGTGGCGTCGCGGGCCCGCTGGTCCCACGGGAGCTGGGAGCGGCGGACGGTCAGCCCGATCTCGGGGTCGACGTCGTCGGGGGCCAGCGACAGGCCGCCGCCGTCTTCGCCGAACCTCGCCTGCCGGGTGAGGGCGATGTCGAGGTCGGCGGCGAGGGCGGGCACGTCGTCGAGGTCGCGGAGCAGGCGTCCGCTGCATGCCCGGCACACGCGGAGGTTGCCGGGCATGACGCGGTCGCAGGATGGGACTGGGCAGGGCAGGCTCACGGGACATCCCTCGGGTCGTACGCTGTGGGACAGCCCGCTGTGGCAGGTGTGGTTCGAGGGGTGGGGCGGCTTCCCGGTTGGCAGACCAGGGAGCCGCCTTTTCGCGTCTACGGGTGCCGAGTTTCCGCAGGTGGCATCACAGCGACCTGCGGCAACACGGGCAGGTGTGCGGGGTCGCGTTGAGGTCTTCGTCGGTCCTCTGGTAGCGGAGACCGTTCGGGGTGGGTGACGGCCATTGCACTTCGAGGCGGCCGTCCCACCTGGCGTAGGCCCGCCGCCAGCGCTTCTCCAGGCGGCGGCGTTCCAAGTGCCGCAGCAGGCGTCTCAGCGGGCTCACGGTGTCGGCTCCTGCGGCTGGCCGAGGGCGGGAGGCGGCGGGGGCAGGCTGGACACAGGGGCGATGTACGGCTCCCGCTTGACGGGGTCCCACCACCCCCCGATGAGGCGCTTCTCGTCGGCGTCCACGGGCCGCCACACGATGTGGCCGTGCTCGTCTAGCTGGTAGGCGTAGACCTTCAGGAACGGGGCGTCTAGCAGGAAGAGCTCCCACCTGTAGACCTCGTTCGGGTCGATGTTGTGGGCGCGCATCCATGCGCGTACGGCGTCGCAGTACGCCGTTTGGCCCTTCATCCGGTTCCAGTAGTCGTCGTCGCGGACGTCGGACACCTGGAGGGGTTCCAGCGAGGCGAGGTCAGCCATTGCCGCCCCCGGTCTGCTCCCAGACGGGCTCGTTGCACCTGCACGCCTCACGACGGACGTAGAAGCCCAGCGGCAAGGCGGCGGCGTGGGCGTTGGCCTCGGAGGCGTGGTGATAGCCGCTGATCGGTTCGCAGTCGAGGTCGAGGACGATCCAGCAGCCTCCGTCCCAGCCGTGGGTGCTCATCGGTTGCCTTCCTCGGGGGTTGCGGGGGCGACGTGCTCGTCGAACCAGAAGGGGTCCAGGACGGGGCAGTTCACGAACAGCGGCGGCCGGAGGTCACCCGCCGCGAGGGCCGCGCTGTGCCGGTCGAGGACGTGGTCAATCCCGGCGCGCATGGCTTCCCGGGTGATCCCCCAGGTGCCGGGGGCGATCGCGCCGCAAGTGGTGCAGCGCATGATCTCGATGTCCTGGTCGTACAGCGGCAACCAGTCGGGTAGCTCAATCTGCCTCACGCGTTGCCCCCGGTCTGCTCGCCGTCGGCGGGCTGGTCGAGGGCCCCGGACGCGGGCAGCCCCTCAGTGGTGGTCTCCTTCACCCACAGGCCCGTCAGAGATCTGGTGTTGTGGTCGTGGTCGCAGGTGACGCGGGTTTTGTCGCTGACACCCTCCGCGTCGAGAGCGCGGACGAAGTCCCTGAGCGCCCAGACGGTCATGCCGCCCTGGTACGACGGGGAGCTGCGGATCTGTAAGGAGCTCGATCGGGAGCGGATGATCTTAGCCATGGCGGGTGCCTCCCTCGGTTTCGGGGGTCGGGGTCGGGGTCTGCTCGCCGTCGGCGGCCCGTCGCCCACCGGAGGGGATCGCTTGCATCTCTCGCACGCGGGCCATCCGGTCCGTGGTCATTCCGTAGGGGCGGTACCGCGTGCAGCGGGCGCACCGGCCGGAGCCCTCGTACTCGGTGACCGGGTCCACGCACGAGCAGGTGTTGTGCGCGCTGGCGATGCCGGAACAGTCGTGGTGGTACAGGCCCGGCTCGCCGCGCCACCACCGGCCGCGCGGCCCGTCCCAGGAGTGGGAGACGTTGACCGGGTCGCTCTTGCGGTGGGGGCCGTTGCACCACGCGCACCGGGTCAGGATGCGGCGGCGAAGCTCCTGCAGCGGCGGGATCTGGACCTTCCAGTGGTGGACGTGCAGCCGCCATGCCCAGTGGAATTTCCACTGCCAGTCGCCAGTCGCGTCCTGGTGGCGGGTGTGGTGCTTGCACACCTCGCCGGAGTCGCGCCCGCCCGGCTCGCGGTGCCACACGGTGACCAGTCGAGGCCAGTACAGCTGGGGTGCGAGCGCCCTGCCGTCGCTGGTGCGGGGACGGCTGACCCGTGGCCAGGGGCGGCGAATCTCGAATGCGACGACGAGTGGATCATGCATGATCGGTCTCCTCGGTGGTGGGGGTGACCACGCCGTCGGCGGGGACGTCCAGAGCGACGCGGAGGTCGTTGATCACCGACAGGACGTGGTGCAGGCTCCGCTGGTCGCCGGACACCTCGCGATGCGCCCACGCCTCCAGCGTGAGCATCCGGTCTCGGACCCGGGCGACGGCGGCCTCGGCCTGCTGGAGCGTGTGGGAGCGGAGTACGGCCATGACGGCGTCGGTGGCGCCCTGGACGGTGAGCCCAGGGACGGCGCTGTCCCGGATGGCGTCCGCGATCGGCTCGCGAAGCGCTGTAGGGGCTTCTGGAGCGTTCCGGACGTCGGTTGACCCAGAGATCCGAGGATCGGCCCTTTCGGCCGTCTCCGTGGATCCTGGGGCCGTCTGCGCGGTCGTAACGGGCGCGTCCTCGGCCCGGACGACGACCATGCCGACGGCGGCGAGATCCCTCAGCGTGCGTTCGGCGCGCGGCAGACACACCTCGCAGGGCTTGCCGTCCACGGGACGGCTGCACTCAGCCAGGGCCAACTCGGCGGCTTGTACTGGCATCAGATCGTCCCCGCCGCGCCGAAGTCCGGCAGCACCCTCGCGCCGTCGGCACGCCCCCACAGATGCAGGGCGTGGGCGTGGATGTTCACGTGCCGAGACCGGCGTGGGAACACCTGGTACGCCTCCCGGTGGTCCCCGAACACGCCCGCCTTGAGCACCGCCAGGTCGTCGTACGTCGGGATGTGGCCCCGCCAGGCGATCGAGGCGTGCAGCCACTCACCCCCGTCGATCGGCGCCTGGGAGACGATGACCGAACCGCCGTGGATGTCCAGGGCGATGCGCAGCCCGGCCGGGCCGAACGCTTCGGGCGGCGACGGCTTGAGCCCGGCGAGGCGGAGCGCGCGGACCAGGCGGATCGGGTCGCAGTCGAGTTGCGCGAGGTGGGTCAGGTCAGGCATGTGCGGTCCTTCCGGCGATGGTGCGTACGACGAGCGGGGTCATGCGGCTTCCTCCGAAGCGGGGATCAGCGGGGTCACAGCCAGCCGGTACACGGCCACCACGTCCTCGACACGGGCCATCACCTGCGCCAGTCGCTCGCCGCACCCGCCGCACGCCAGAGAGCAGGCCCGGTCCATGCCGCCGCACACGGTCGGCCGGTCGCGGACCAGAAGCTCGGTGGCCGGCGCGGTCTTGCACCACTCGCAAACCGGGCGGGCCGGGGCCGGGGTCATCGGCCCTCCACCGCGGAGCCGTGGGCCATGTCCACGAAGCGGGCGTAGTGGCCCTGGAACGCGACCGCGGCCACGCCCTGCGGGCCGTTGCGCTGCTTGGCGACGATCAGGTCCGCCTCGCCGGCGCGCGGGCTCTCCTGCTCGTACATGTCGGGCCGGTGTACGAGGATCGCGATGTCAGCGTCCTGCTCCAAGGCGCCGGATTCGCGAAAGTCCGACAGGATGGGCCGCTTGTCGGCCCGGTGCTCGGTGAGACGGTTGAGCTGGGCCGCGAGGATGATCGGGATGTCGAAGTCCATCGCCAGGATCTTCAGCGCGCGGGCGATCTCGGACAGTTCCTGCTGGCGGTTCTCGGCCTTGCCCTGGGACTTCATGATCTGCCAGTAGTCGACGACCACCAGACGGGGCGGGGCCTGGCGCATCATGCCGCGCAGGCGGTTCCGGATCTGCCCGACGGTGCAACCGGGCGCCTCAACGATGGTGAGGGGCGCGCTGTGGAGGCGGCTGATGTGCCTTCCCAGCGCCTGCCACTGATCAGTGGACAGGGTGTGACCCAGGATCGCCTTGAGGGGGACGCCGGCCTCGGCGGCCAGGATGCGCTTGGTGATCTCCCGTTTGCCCATCTCCAGGGAGAACACGACGGTCGGGAGCTGGTTCTCGATGGCGGCGTGCCGCGCCCAGTCGGTGATGGTGGTGGACTTCCCGACCCCCGGCCGGGCGCCGACCGCGACGAGCTCGCCACCCCGCAAGCCGGGGATGAACCTCCTGAGGTCGCGGTACGGCGGGACGACCAGGTCGTCGGTGGCCAACTCCTGCTCGATCTCGTCGAGCACCGACTGCAGCATGTCCCCCAGGACGGCGGCGCCACTGTCGGCCTGGTCCTGGATGGCGCCTTCGACCAGGTCCAGGCAGCGGTCGATGTCGGTTTCGGCGTCCCAGCTTTCGTGTTCGGTGACCCGCACCGCCTGGCGTAGGCGCAGGTTGAGTTCCCTGCGCTGCCAGTCCCCCACGATCCGCCGGCAGTGCGAGGGCAACTCCGGCCCGGTCCCGGCGTGCTGCAGCAGTGAGAACACGCCGGCGCCGTGACCAACCTTGTCGGCGCGGCCGGTGCGGGTGAGCTCGTCCAGCACGGCGGCCGGTGAAACGGGCTGCCCGTTGTCGACGAGGTTGACGACGGCCTCGTAGACCAGGCTGTGCGCCGGTTTGGCGAAGTGCTCGGGCTTGACCAGGGACGCCGCGGTCTCGGCTGCGGGCTGGTGGCCGATGACCAGGCCCAGGACTTCCCGTTCGAGCGCGATGATCCCCTCGCTGGCCAACCAGCGGTCGGTGTCGAAGTCGGCTGCGCTGGTGGGTGTCATCTGCCCCTCCGCCGGTCGGGGCCAGTGATCTTGACGGTGGTGGCGTTGTGCGCCAGCCGGGAAGCGACCCGGTCGCCCAGCAGCGGCCGAAGCTCGGTGGTGTTGCTGGTGAGGATCGTCGGGCGGCGGTGCGACCACCGGATGTCGATCAACGCCATGAGGTGGTCGGCGTCCCAGTCCGACACCCGGACCGAGCCGACGTCGTCCAGGGCCATCACGTCAGCGTCGGCCAGAACGTCCAAGGCGGCGGTGTCGACCGGCGGGGCGATCAGCCGCTTCAGCTCGTGTGCTGCGCGGATCTCCACGGTGCCGCGGTAGCCGCCACCGATGAGCGTTTCCTGGATCTTCCACAGGGTCCAGGTCTTCCCCGAGCCGACGTTCCCGGTGAGCACCAGGCTGCCCACCGGCTCGCCCTGCCCGACCCGGTCCACCCACGCGGCCACGTCGGGGTGCAGCTCGCCGGGAACGGCGAACATGCGGGGGCGGCGGGCGTAGAACCGGGTCAGCCGGTCCTCGATCTGCTCTTTGATCCACGACTCGGTGGCCCGGCGGCGGGCCTCGTCGTAGTCGTAGTCCTCAGGATTCACAAGTTCACCTCAGCGTTGTTGATCTCTTCGGCCGACTGGACGTAGGCGCGGGCACCGGAACCGGTGGCGAAGTTGGCGCCTGGACGGCCGACGGTGCCGGTCGGGCGGAGCTGGCGGACGTTGCTGGTCCGTTCCTTGGTCCACCCCTGGTGGCGGAGCATCCACGCCTTCCAGGACCGGCTCCAGCCGGGGCGCTCCTCGGGTTTCTCGTCGCCCTCGGCCGTGAAGTGGAGCTTGAACTCCGCGGTCTGGCCGTCGATGTCGACGAGAGGGCAGTTCTCCCGGGCCCAGGCGAGCATGGCTTCGTCGGGGGCGAAGTCGGGCGGCAGGGGGATCTTCGGCGTCTTGGCGCGCTTGGCCGGTTTCGAGCTTCGAGAGGCACGCCGCGAAGCGGCGTCTTCTGTCTTCAAGAAGTCTTCGTCGGCAGAGTCGGGGGGAAGTTCAACTTCCCCCTTAGAACCCTCTACCTTGGCGGCTCGTGTATGCGGACCCTTTTTTTCGTCATTGGGTCCGGCTACGCGGACCTGAACGGCGTTCGGTTGGTCGATAGCGTCCTGCAGTCCGGACCCAAACTTTGTTCTGTTTTCGCCGATAGCGTCCTGCAGTCCGGACCCAAACTTTGTTCTAGTCCGCGTATCCGGACCCTTTTCCCCCTCGGTTAGGGTCCGCGTAGCCGGACCCTGTTCACTGCTTTCGGTCCGCGTAGCCGGACCCTTTCCGCTCTCAATAGGGTCCGCACAGGCGGACCCATTCACCACGCCGGCGTACACCGCCGTGCTCCCCCGCTTGCCCGCCGAGACACGAACCAGGAAGCCTCGATCGACCGCCTCCTGAAGACGCTCAGAGATCCGCGCCTTGCCCCGGCCGATGCGCGTCGCGAGATCCTCCCGCGGCACCGACACCCGGCCGGCGGCGTCCATCTCCTCGATCGCCATCGAGACCAGGAGCACCTTGATGGACTCGGTGATTTGCGGGCTGCGCAGGACCTCGCGGATCCACCGGGCACGGAAGGTGCCGTCGGTCAGTCCGTTGAGGGTGTCGTCGTCCACGGGACAGGTCTCCTGGGCTTCGTGCGGTCGGGAGAGGGTCAGGGCGAGGGCGGGGCCGGTCTTCGGGCGGGCGGGCCAGGCCTCGGGCAGCGGTCACGCAGACGCATGGGGCGCCTCCTCGATGAGCTGGTACTCGCCCAGGCGGCACCTCGGAATGCGAACCAGCACGGTGTTGCCGCGCCCCTTCTCGGGCGAGGACAGGCCGACCACGTAACCGGGGAGAACGCTGGTGATGGTGATGAGCCGGCCCCGCCGCTTCTTGGCCCACGGCCGCCAGATCTGGCCGCGGTGAGGCTGTATCGGGGTGGGCTCGGCCCGGCCGCGCGAAGCGGCCGGGCTCGTTGCGTCGCGGCGGGAGGTCACGCCGACGCCTCGATCAGGTCGAACAGCGTCGGCATCGAGGCCTCACGCGCGGCCGCCTCCACGTAGGCCACACCGTCGCGGAAGTAGCCCGAGTTGAGCTCCACACCCAGGCCTCGCCGGCCGAGCTTCACCGCGCAGTACGGCACCGTCATCAGGCCCCCGAACGGGTCGTAGACGGTCTCCCCCGGCATGGTGAACTGGGTGATGAGCCGGTCGACGATGTCGAACTGCAGAGGGCACAGGTGCATCTGCTGGCCCTTGCGCTCCTGCTGCATGTTGAGCGTGCGCATCCGGGCCACGTCGGTCCACACATCCGGGTGCCAGGACGGGGGTTGCAGCAGCATGAACCCGCTGGGCAGGCGCCGCGCGTCCTCCAGAGCCTCGGCCGCGCGGACGTGGTCCTCGTAGTCGTAGACGTTGTCCAGGTAGTGGTCGCGGAACAGCTTGAACACCTGGTCTGCGGGCAGGCCCGCCAGGTCCTCGGGTGTGAGCGGCCGGTTGCCGTTGGAGCGGGTGAACCCGTGGGCGTCGACCTGCCACCGGGCCCGGGTGAACGCCTCCTTGGACTTCACCACGGGCACGTCGGCGTACCCGTTGCTGGCGTCGGTGGGCGGTTTGCGGAACAGCAGCAGGTATTCGGGGAGGCCGGCGCCCATCTTCGAACCGTCCTTGCACTGTTCGGTCCAGCCCAGCCGGTAGGTCTGGTTGTTCTCCCGGACGACGTCGGTGACGATCGTCTTCATGCCGAGGAACGCGAACCCGTGCTGTGTGTAGTGGGTGATCGCCTCGGCGTGGAACGGTTGCACGGTTTGGAAGCCCAGCCCGGTCATGCCGCCGGGGACGATCCGGTCTTTGACGTGGATGGCGGCCACCCGGCCGGGGCGTAGCACCCGCAGCAGTTCGGGGGTGAGGTAGTCCATCTGCGCCCAGAAGTGGGTGTTGTCGTCGGTGTGCCCGAAGTCGTTGTACGACGGGGTGTACTCGTACTGGGTGGCGAACGGGATCGAGGTGACGATCAGGTCGACGCTGTCGGTGCCCATGGCCGTGGTCTCCTCGACTGTGTCGGCGTTGACCAGCCGGTAGCCTTCGCCTGCGACCTCGATCCGCTCCACCCCGATGGACCGGCGCAACGCCGCCGACATCGACTCCTGCGACAGCCCGTACTCGCGGATGATCTCGCCCATGCGGGCGACCAGCTGGTTGTGCTGCGCCCATTTGCGTTCCAGCCCGGCGCGGATCCCCTGCTCGGCCTCGGTGTAGATCAGGTCGATGCGCACCGGCTGACCCTGCAGGAACCGGTGGATCCGGTGGATGGCCTGCACGAAGTCGGCGAACTTGAACCCGATGCCCACGAAGATGGCGCGGTGGCAGTGCCGCTGGAAGTTGCACCCGGACCCGGCGATCACCGGTTTGGTAGCCAGCAGCCGGAACTCGCCGTCGGAGAAGCCGACGATGCGGCGTTCCCGCTCCTCCAGGTCTTGTGATCCCCACACGGCGACCGCTTCGGGCATGGCGGCCTCGATGGCGTGCCGTTCGGCCTCCAGGTCATGCCACAGCAGGAAGTGGTCGTCCGGGGATGCCTCGACGAGTTCGGCCATCTTGGCGACCCGCGCGGCCAGGCTGTCGCGCTTCTCACCGGCCGCTTCCTGCACCCCGAGGGACGCGTCCCGGAACAGCGGGGCGCGGCCGCGCCGGTCGAACACCGCCTCCGCCTGGACGGTGGACACCTCGTGCCAACGCACGTCCAGCGGCGGCAGCACGTACCCGTCGTCGGAGTGGCCGAGGTCGGACGGCTTGTGCAGGAACATCGCCCACGACGCGACCCACAGCCAGAACTCGGCTTCCTTGTGCGGGTGCAGGGTCAGCTTGTCGGCTTTGGTGGAGTCGCGTTTGAAGAACCGGGTCTTGGCTTGGCCGACGTCCATGACGTCGAGGAACGCCGCGTACGCGAGTAGCTCGATGTACTCGTTCGGCGAGGGGGTGGCCGTGGCCACGAACCGGTAGTTGCCGGAACCCTCGTACAACCGCATCAGCTCGCGGAACGTCTTGGACCCGCCGAACCCGCGCAGGATCGCCGCCTCGTCGAGGCTGACGGCGTCGAACTCTCGCGGATCGAGTTTGCCGTCACGCACGGTCTCGTAGTTGGTCAGGTAGATGCCGTCGGCGGCCGCGTCACCGGCGTCACGGATGAAGGTCACCTCAAGGCCGAGGAGCCGCGCGTCGCGGGTGAACTCCTGGCGCACCCCGAGCGGCAGCACAATGAGCCCGCGGCCGCCGCCGAGCTTGGCCAGCACCAGCCGGATGATCTCCAGTTGGATGAGGGTTTTGCCGAGGCCGAACGACGCGAACACGGCTCGCCGGCCGCCGCGCACCGCCCACACCACCGCGTCCCGCTGGTGGGGTTTGAGGATGGGGTGCACGTCGCAGGGGTCGACGTGCAGGCCGGTGGGGACGGCGAGCGAGGCCTTGGCTTCCAAGAACTCGGTGTAGGTGGTCATGGTTCTCCTCAGGCCAGTCGCAGCGACATGACGAGCTCGCGGAAGTCGGGGGATTCGCCGGGCACGGCGACCAGGGCGGGCCGGTTCGGCGCGTGCATGCCGATGCGCACCTGCTCGGCGGTGACCCCGGCCGCGACGACCGCTTCGACCAGGTAGTGCGGCTGGAATGCGATGTCCAGGGGCGGCCCGTCGAGGTGGCAGGCGACGGTCTCGGCGCCCCTGCCGACGTCGCCGCCGCCGGCTTGGACGAGCACTTGCCCGTCGTCGAAGGACAGGCGGACGGCGGTGTTCTTCTCGGCGACCAGGGCGACCCGTTTGATGGCGTCGGCGAACGGGGCGACGTCGAGGGTGGCCCACGTCGGCATGTCGTCGTCGAGCCGCGCCCGGTAGTCGATGAACTGCGGGTCCAACAGGCGGACGGTGGTGGTGCGCCCGCCGTTGGTGACGCTGGCCTGCTTGTCGTCCAACCCGAGGTGGACGTCGAGCCCAGGGGTCAGCCCGCGGGCGATGTCGTGCAGCACCCGGGCGGGGATGAGCGCGGCGTGCTGGGCACCGACGACGGTGGGCTGCCACGACAGTTCACGGTGGGCGATTCGGTACCGGTCGGTGGTGGCCAGGTTGAGCTGGCCGCCGTGGTTGTCGAGGCGGATGCCTGTGAGCATGGGCAACGTGTCGTCGTTGCTGGCGGCGTGGTGGACCTGCGTGATGGCGTCGCGGAGCACGGCCGCGTCCACGGTCCCGATCTCGGCTGGGGCCCCCGGCAGGGTTGGGTAGTCGTCAGCGGGCATGGTGAGCAACCCGAACTTCGCGCTACCGCAGACGATCTCGACTTCGCTGCCGGACAGGGCCATCTCCACGGGCCTGGCGGGGAGGCTCTTAGTGATCTCGGCGAGGACCCGCCCGGGGAGGAGAACGACGCCCGGTTCGGCGATGTCGGCGGGGATGGTGCAGCGGGCGGAAACGTCGTAGTCGAAGACGGACAGGGTCACCTTGTCGCCGTCGGCAGCCAGCAGGACCCCGGCCAGGACGGGGACGGCGGGCCGTTGGGCGATGAACCGGGTGGTCCAGGCGACGGCCTCGGCCAGGGTGCGGTGGTCGAGATTGGTCTTCATGCGGCGGCGTCCTCAAGGTGGGAGGCGAACAGGGCGGTCTGGCCGTCGGTGGCGGCCGGAGCGGGCTCACTCGGCGGCGGGACGAGCCGGATCTTGGGCTCGCACTGGTGCTCCGCCTCCCACCGCCTGGCGTCGACCTCACTGAACGGGGCGCCGCTGACCCCCCGGTCGTCGGCGATGGTCGCCTTGCAGGTGCCGCAGTCGGCGTCCCACGGCGGGATGAGACGGGTCAGGCAGGGCAGGCACACGCCGGGCCCACGCGGGTCCAGCCACCCGGACCCTTCGCGGGGCTCGGGTTCGACGGCGAGCAGGTGCTCGCAGTCCGCGTAGGCGTGGCCTTCGGCCCCGGCCGGGTACCACGGCCGGATCAGGCCGTCGGGGAAAACGCTCACGGGATGTCCTCCGTTCGTGGGTGCGTGGGGTGCGGTGGCGGGCCTCATGCGGCCGCCTCCCGCTGGCGGGCGGTGTGGACCAGCCACGCCTCTATGCGCTGACGGGTCCGCACGGTCGCCTGGCCGCGGCGCAGCATGTCCAGGACGCTCGGGCTGATCCGCGTCTGGTCCAGGACGTCGCGCCACGGCAGGCGAAGCTCGGCTTTCTGGGCGATGAGCTCGGCGAGCAGCGCGTCGGCCGGGCGCGGGTGGGCGACGACGACGTCGACCAGGTAGGCGGGGTCGGGTGCCGCCTCTTCGGCGGGGATGCAGACCCGCCCGTCGGTGCCGATGAGCCAGCCCGGCTGGCGGGCGACCAGTCGGCGGATGCCGTGCGCGGGCCAGCCGGTGAGCCGCTCGACTTGGGCGACGGTGCGCTGGGTCTGGAGCAGTTCCAGGACAGCCCCGGCGGGGGGCAGAGGGTGGCGGGCGGTGGCGTACATCAGGCCGCCACCCCCTCGCCCGCTCGATCGAGCAGCACGCCGGCGGCGTAAGCCGCCTGGAGGGGCACGACGCCGTTGCCGAGCGCGTGCAACATCTGGTTCCGGCTCAGGCCAGGCACGTCCGTGACGTGGCCGGCGGGAAGGCCCATCAGCCACTCGACGAATCGCGGACTCAGGCGCTCGCCAGTTCGCCCGGGCTCGGTTGGCCGGGGGGCTGGGCGTCCGAGGATGCGCCCCCAGCTGGTGACGGCGGGTCGGTAGGGGCCCCAGTCGACGTCTCCCGGAGGATCACCTGTGACAGCGGCGGCCGGAAGCCCTCGCTCGCCCGTCGGCCCGGCGTCCCGGTGTCGCTGGCCCTCGGGGTCGGCAGAAGACGCTGCACCGCTGAGGGAAGCATCAAGTCCCCCGAGGAGCCCCGCTGGTTCGGCCCGCCCTTGGTGCCGTCCGTCGCCCTGGGGGTAGGCAGCAGCGTCACCGTGGTCCGCAGGTCCAGTCCCCCATCCCCGTGCCGGCCCGGACCATTGCCGTCCGTCGCCCTGGGGGTAGGCGAGGCAGAACCACCGATCACGCTGGTGAGGGGCTCCGACGTCGGACGCGCGTAGAGTCGTCCACTCCGCATCGAACCCGATTTCGGCAAGGTTGGCGACGACGACGTCAAGGCCGGGTCGTCGAACAACGATTCCTGCCACGTTCTCAAGCACGAGGAGTCGGGGTCGTAGTACGCGAGCGGCATGGGCGATGGTCTTCCAGAGGCCACTGCGGGTGCCTTCCTTGATGCCTTCGCCGCGGCCGGCGTAGCTGATGTCCTGGCAGGGGAACCCGCCGAGCATGATGTCGACGGGCTCGACAGCCGCCCAGTCGACGGCCGTGATGTCGCCGAGGTTGGGCACGGTCGGGTACCGGTGGGCGAGGATCTTCGACGCGCCCGGGTCGACATCTGCGACCCAGGTCAGCTCGAAGTCCAGGACCATGGACAGCCCCATTTCGAGGCCGCCATAGCCGGAGCAGACAGAGCCGGCGCGCATCATGCCACCCTCCACTGCGCCTGCTCGGACTGCTGGGCGGCGTACGCGGCGGCGTACCGCTGCACGGTGCGCTCCCCCACCCCGAGCTCCCACGCGATCTGCGCGGCTGTACGGCCCTGTGAGGCCAGCTCGACGTAACGGGCGAGCATTCGTTTGCCGTGCGCGTTGTGAGGCGCCCACGGCTCTTTCAGCTCGCGGGTGGTGGGGTACTGGGCGAGGGTGCCGTTGTCGTGGTGGCGGGGGTAGCAGGCGGTGCGCAGGCCGCGCGCCTTGTGCAGGCCTCGCCGTCGGCAGCAGGCGCAGGTGATGGTGACGGTGGGCGTGCTCATCGGCCCCACCCCTTCGGCGCCTTGAGGTCCACACCCTGACGTTCCATGTACCGGTCCCACGCGGGGCCGTCAGCAGCCAGGGCGGCGGGCGAGCCTTCGCGGATGTACTGGGCGATCTGCGCGTCCCGGGAGGCGCGGGTGCGGGCCCGGTCGGCCCGGTGGTGGGCGACGGCGAGGGCGATGATGAACGCGCTCGCGGTGACGGACAGGCCGCCGATGACTGCGAGGACGTCCTTGACGATCCCCATCACGCGACCTTCTGCTCGGCGCTCATCGCGCGCCTCCGTTGGCGACAGGGGCCACCACAGGCCCGGGGCGGGGTGACGGGACCGTGCGGGCGGTAGCACCCGTCACAGACCCGTAGAGCAGGGCGAAGGCGACGGCGACCGCGAGGGCGATGCCGACGGCGTGGACGCCGGGGAAGGTGTTCTTCACGACACGCCCCCCGTGAGGCCGTGCGTCTCAACCGTCTGCCACAGCTCGCGCACCTGGGCACCGGTCAGTCCGCCGTCGTTCTTCTTCACAGCGCTGTCGGCGAGCAGGACGAGCGCGTCGCACGCCTGACCGTCTGCGGGGATGCTCACCACGGGGTCGTGGACGCCGAGGAGCCAGTGCGTCAGCACGCGGACGGCGTCCGCTTCGCTGTTCGTCAGGGCCATCACGCACCTGCCTTCACGGCGGGTTCGCCGTTGAGCTCGGCGCGCAGCTCGTCGCGGTCGGCCATCAGCCCGGCGATCGTCTGGTCCCGGTCGGCCAACTTCTCGCGCAGGTGCGCGGCCTCGGCAAGGGCGTCCACGAAGGTCTGCGATCCGCCCTGGAGGTGCGACCCGAGAAGCTCCACAGCGCGCTGGAGGCGGGCGTTGTCGGCCAGCAGGGCGGGCACCCGATTGCGGCAGGCGGCCAGGAACTCGGCCACGTCGCGCCGCAGGTCGTCGTCCTCGCCGTACTCCTCGTCCCGGTCCCAGGTGTCCAGGGAACGCTCGTACAGCAGCGAACTGCTGTCGTAGGAGGACGGGGTGCTGTACCCGGTGATCTCGCCGTGCTCGTCGCGGGTGATGCGGCGGAGCGCAGACTCCTGCCATACCTGCACTTCGCCTTCGCAGTCGGAGACGAACCAGGGGGCTTTGGGTAGACGGCCGAGCATGTCTTCGATGTCGGTGAAGTCCTCGGGGGTCTTCGGCTCGGTCATCGGGCGCCGCCCGTCTCGCGCTCCCGCGCCGCCCGCTGCCGGGGACCGTTGGTGAGCATCGCGTCGTACTGGGCGCGCACCCCCGGCGCCTCGTCCGGGACGTCACCGCCCTGCCACCACAACCCCGGGTGGCCCTCGCTCGTCTTCACGTCGGCGCTCACTGCTGGGCCCCGTTCACCTGCGACGACGCGAACTCGCCCGGCACCTGAACGCGCTCCATGACCACCGGCGGCCTCGTCGTGATCAGGAGGGAGGGCGGCGTCGACCGCACGCTCGC
>NZ_JBEZFH010000131.1:0-20830 GCF_040649355.1 Sphaerisporangium sp. NPDC049002
CCTCCAGGGCCTCGGCATGGGCGCCCTGCAGATCCTGGTCCAGGTCGTCCTCGCCGCGATGCAGCACCGTCTCCCCCGGCGACTCCTCCGAATGGGAGATCGCACGGCCCGCGGTCATGAGATTCAGCTGACCCGGCCTGATGAGCTGCTCGCTGCCGACGCTGTCGCGGTGCAGCACCTCGCCTTCGAGCAGCCAGCTCACGGTCTGGAGCCCGGTGTGCGGGTGGGGAGGCACCCGCATGCTCGCCCGCTCGGGGCCGTAGTGGTCCACGAAGCACCAGGCCCCGACCATCCGGCGGTCCCGGTCCGGCAGGGTCCTGGTCACCTTCATGCCTCGCGGCCCGCCGAGGACCACCTCCCGGCCGGTCAGCAGGTCGCGCGCCGGTCCCTCGCCCGCCTCGCTCAGGCCGCCGCACACCGTCTCCCGCGGATCCCGCTCCAGGTTGCTCACCCGACGACTGTACGACGGCCTCCCGGGCCCGGTGTCACTCCACCGTCACGCTCTTGGCGAGGTTGCGGGGCTTGTCCACGTCGCGTTCGAGGGCCACGGCCGCGTGGTAGGCCAGCAGCTGGAGAGGGATCCCGAGCAGGATCGGGTCCAGCTCGACCTCGTTCTTCGGCACCACGATCACGTCCTCCACGAGCCTGCTGTCGGGCACACGGTGGCCCACCATGAGCACCTTGCCGCCGCGCGCGCGGATCTCGCCGAGGGTGGTGAGGTTCTTGTCGAGCAGTTCGTCGTCCGGCACGATCGCCACGGTCGGCATCTCGGGGCCGATGAGCGCCAGCGGGCCGTGCTTCAGCTCGCTCGCCGGGTACGCCTCGGCGTGCACGTAGGAGATCTCCTTGAGCTTCTGGGCGCCCTCGCGGGCGACCGGGTAGCCGCGCACCCGGCCGACGAACATCATGCTCGGGTGGGTGGCGTACTTCTGGGCGAGCGCCTCGATGGCGTCGCTCTGCTTGACGATCTCCTCGATCTGCTCGGGCAGCCTGCGCAGGCCCTCGACGATGCGCCGCCCGTCCGCCGGTGACAGGTCGTGGACCCGGCCGAAGTGCAGGGCGATGAGCGCGAACGCCACGGCCGTGGAGGTGAAGGCCTTGGTGGAGGCCACCGAGACCTCGGGGCCCGCGTGCAGGTAGACGCCGCCGTCGACCTCGCGGGCGATGGCGCTGCCGACCGCGTTGACGACGCCGAGCACCCGGCCGCCCTTGCGCTTGAGCTCCTGGACGGCGGCGAGGGTGTCGTAGGTCTCCCCCGACTGGCTCACGGCGACGTACAGCGTGTCGTGCTCGACGACGGGGCTGCGGTAGCGGAACTCGGAGGCAGGCTCGGCGTCGGCGGGGATGCGGGCAAGCTCCTCGATGAGCTGGGCGCCGATCTGGCCCGCGTAGTACGCCGAACCACAGCCGATGATCTTGACGCGGCGGAACGCGCGGGTCTCGCGGGGGTCGAGGTTGAGGCCGCCGAGGTGGGCGATGTTGAACCGGCCGTCGAGGCGCCCCCGCAGCGTACGGGCGACCGACTCGGGCTGGTCGGAGATCTCCTTGAGCAGGTAGTGCTCGTAGCCGCCGGTGTCGTAGTGCCCGAGGTCCCAGTCGACGGTCAGCGGCTCCTTGGAGGTGGCGCGGGCGTCCATGGTGAAGGTGTGGAAACCGTCGGCCCTGAGCACGGCCAGCTCGCCGTCCTCCAGGTGGACGACCTGCCGCGTGTAGCGGACCAGGGCGGCGACGTCGGAGGCGCAGAACATCTCCCTCTCGCCGATGCCGATGACGATCGGGCTGCCGTTGCGGGCCACGACGATCTCACCGGTGCGCTCGGAGTCCAGCACGGCGATGCCGTACGTGCCGACGATGCTCTTGAGCGCCTTGCGGACCGCGTCCTCCAGGGAGTCGGTCTCCTGAACGGTGCGGGCGATGAGGTGGGCGAGCACCTCGGTGTCGGTCTCGGAGACGAAGACGGAGCCGTCGGCGACCAGCTTGGCGCGTAGTTCGTCGGCGTTCTCGATGATGCCGTTGTGGACGACGGCGATGCGCTCCTTGCCGTCCAGGTGCGGGTGGGCGTTGACGTCATTGGGGACTCCGTGCGTGGCCCAGCGGGTGTGACCGATGCCGAGGCCGCCCTTGAACCTCGCCGGTACGGCCGCCGCCAGATCGGCGACCCTGCCCTTGACCTTGCGGACCTTGAGCCCCTTGTTGCTCACCACGAGGCCGGCCGAGTCGTAGCCCCGGTACTCCAGGCGCTGCAGGCCCTCCAGCAGGATCGGCGCCGCATCCTTCGGGCCGATATAAGCGACAATTCCACACATTTTCGATCTCCTTGGTGCGCTAGCCGTACACGATGCGGCGCAGTTGGCGCAGGGACAGCTCGGGTGCCGCGACACGGCGTGCGGACAACTCGGCGGCTATGGAAGGAAAGATGCGCTCATTAGTGAGGCCGCGGGCCTTCATCTCGCCGTGGCGGCGCCTGACGAACTCCTCGACGGACTCGGAGAAGTACGCCACGACCTCGGCCACCACCCGCGTGGCCTCCCCCGGCCCGAGCGACGTGGTCCGGGTCAGGTGCGCGATCAGATCCTCATAGGAATGCCGTGCCGTTGACACAGGCAGGGACTTTACGCAGGAAAGAGACGACACGCCAAGATTCCTGCCCGATTCCGGGCAGGGTACGCCCTCAACTGCGCCTGAGGTGTCCCAGGACGGGCCTGCCACCGCCGATCACGGTGCCCCCGAACGGACCGGCCGCCGCCGGTTCACGGTGGTCGCGGGCGGGCCGGCCTCCGCCGGTTCAGGCGTGCGGCGGCGACGCGAGAAACCTCACGTTCACATGCGGCTCGCGTCGTGGACTGCGCACGCCGGGTCTCCGGACGCGCTAGAGTCTTTGCGTGGCCGGGGATCGTTTCCCCGAGATTCACGCGGACGTGGCTCAGCTGGTAGAGCATCACCTTGCCAAGGTGAGGGTCGCGGGTTCGAATCCCGTCGTCCGCTCGAAGATCCTGGTGGAGTGGCCGAGAGGCGAGGCAGCGGCCTGCAAAGCCGCGTACACGGGTTCAAATCCCGTCTCCACCTCGACGGGATCTCGCACCTCCGGGATCCGGTAAAGTTGGACAGGCATCACACGGAAACGACTTCCGAGTGATCATGCGGACGTGGCTCAGCTGGTAGAGCATCACCTTGCCAAGGTGAGGGTCGCGGGTTCGAATCCCGTCGTCCGCTCTGATTTTCCTCATCGAGGGCGATTAGCTCAGTGGGAGAGCGCTACCTTGACACGGTAGAGGCCACTGGTTCAATCCCAGTATCGCCCACCACCACCCTTGGCGCACCCGGGCCGTACGTCCGTTCGCGACCCGCGCGGGGCCCGGGGTCCTCGCCGCCTCGCGGGGGTTCTGCGAGGCTGGAACCGTGCCGCACTTCGTCCCGGAACCCGTCACGGCCGACCCGCCCAGCGCCACGCCGGATCCCCTGCTCACCCAGTCGTGGCTCGACATGGCCTTCCTCCACTGGTCCGCCGACCCGGCCGACGTGGCGCCCCTGCTCCCGGACGGCACCGTGCCCGACACCCTCGACGGGGTGACCTACGTGGGCCTCGTCGCCTTCCGGATGCATCGCATCGGCTGGTTCCGCCTCCCCGGCATCCCTTACCTCGGCACTTTCCCCGAGACCAACGTCCGCCTCTATTCGGTGGACGCCCACGGCCGGCGCGGGGTGGTCTTCCGCTCGCTCGACGCCTCGCGCCTGATCCCGGTGCTGGTCGCGCGGGCCGCCTTCCGGCTTCCGTACGTGTGGTCGCGCATGGCCGTCCGCCACAGCGGCGACACCATCGCCTACACCAGCAGCCGCCGCTGGCCCGGTCCGCGCGGCGCGCACTGCCGCGTCACCATACGGACCGGCGAGCGCATCGAGGAGCCCACCGAGCTCGAACACTTCCTGACCGCCCGCTGGGGCATGCACAACACCGTCTTCGGCCGGACGACGTACCTGCCCAACACCCACCCGCGCTGGCCCCTGTACAGAGCCCACCTGACCGGCTGTGACGAGGACCTGGTCGCGGCGGCGGGACTGCCCTCACCCGCCGGGGAACCCGCGAGCGTGCTCTACTCCCCCGGCGTCCCCGTGCGCTTCGGCCGCCCCGTTCCCGAAGGCCGCCCCACCCGTTCATGAAGCCCCGGCGGCGGTGTGAAGGAGGGCGGGTCAGCCGGTGGCGGTGATACCGGCGGCCGGGGTGGCGTTGAGGAACTCCTCGATGACCAGGGTGGCCGCGCCGAGCGCCACGGCGTCGGGGCCGAGCCGGCCGAGCACCAGGGAACTGGCGGCGTACGGCTGCGCGAGGGAGTTCTCGGCGACCACGGCGCGGATCTCGGGAAGCAGGGTCTCGCCGAGCAGGAGCCCGACCCAGCCGCCGATGATGATGCGCTCGGGATTGAGCAGGTTGATCAGATTGGCCAGGCCCACCCCCAGATAGCCCACCGTCTCCTCGACCACGGGAGTGCGCGAGGCGAGCACCCGGGTGAGCTCCTCCTGCCAGCCGGCCTTCCGCGTGGAGACCCCGGCCCTGTCGAGGATGGCCTCCGCGCCGATGTAGGCCTCCAGGCACCCGCGCCCGCCGCACCGGCAGGGCCGTCCGCCCGCGACGATCTTGGTGTGCCCCCACTCTCCCGCGCTGCTGCTCACCCCGTGGAAGGTCGCCCCGTCGGCGACGACGGTGGCTCCCACGCCCGCGCCGATCAGGACGATGACGGCGTTCGCCGCGCCCCGGCCGGAACCGAACCACAGCTCGGCCTGACCCATGGCCTTGGCCCCGTTGTCGACGTGCAGGGGAAGCGAGGTGCCGGCGCGTAGGAGCGCTCCCAGGGGAACGCCGTTCCAGCCGAAGGCCTTGGCGTGGATGAGAACGTCGGCGCCGCGCTCAACGATGCCGGGGACGCCGACTCCGACCCCGAGGACCCGCTCGGCGGGCACCCCGGCGTCCGAGAGCACCACCCCGATGCCCGCGAGGATGTGCATGGCGACCAGCTCGGGATCGTGGCGGGCCGGCCGCAGGGCGTACTCGACCTTGGCGAGCTGGTTCAGGTCGAGGTCGAACAGCTCGACGCGCACGTGCGTCTCGGACACGTCGACGCCGATGGCGTAGCCGTACCGGGGGTTGACGCGCAGGAGCACGCGCGGGCGCCCGCCGTCGGAGTCGACCTGGCCGGCCTCGACGATGATGTCGTCGCCCAGCAGCCCGCCGGTCATGGTGCTGACCGTGGCCGCGCTCAGGCCGGTGAGCGCGGAGAGGTCGTTGCGGCTGGCCGGTCCGTCGAAGTACAGCATGCGCAGCAGCATGGCGCGGTTGCCTCTGCGGACATCGCGCACCGTTCTGCGCTCGGGCCTTGCCATGACGTACCTCCACGAGTTCCACGGCCATGCTAGTTCAGCGGCGTTAGTTCAGAGGCCGAAGGAAGCCGGCCCTCACCCGTTCGGCACGAGCCTGACATGCTCCGATGCCCGTGTTACCAAAGCGTTTCACAGAAGGACTGAACTTATTTCGATGCTTAGATTATGTTCTGTGAAACCCCCCGTTGAGGAGAGCGAAATGATCAGGAGAGTGACAGGGGCGGCCGCCGCGACGGTGCTGCTCGCCGGGCTCACCGCGTGCGGCGGCGGCTCCGGAGGAGCGGAGGCGACCACCACGCTGACCTACTGGATGTTCCAGGACCGCACTCCGCAGGCCACAGAGGTGGTCGAGAAGCTCCGCACGGACTTCGAGAAGGCCAACAAGGGCGTCAGCGTCAAGATCGTCAAGATCCCGAAGGACGACTACAACACCAAGCTGGGCAGTGCCGTCGCCAGCGGTTCCGTCCCGGACGCGGGCGTCCTCGACCAGCCGCTCGTCGCCCGCTACGCCCTCGACGGCACCATCAGGGAGATGCCCGCCGGCACGATCGACGAGAAGTCGCTGTACGCCGGGGCCCTCGACACCAACCGCGTCGACGACAAGCTGTACGGCGTGCCGGTGGACCACACCACGGTCGGGCTCTTCTACAACAAGAAGCTCGTCCCGGCCCCGCCCAAGACCTGGGACGAGCTGAAGCAGATCACGACCCAGATCCACCAGAAGGACCCGAAGATCGCCGGCATGGTGGTGCCGAAGGGTGACGGGTACGGCGGGTGGATGTGGCCGGGCTTCGTGGCCGGGGCCGGCGGGTCGATGGCGGACATGAAGGCCAAGAAGATCCTGTTCGACCAGCCGCCCGCCGTCGAGGCGCTGCAACTGTGGGTCGACCTGCTCAAGTCGTCGCCGAGGGAGATCACCGACTCCGACAAGCCCTTCGAGAACGGCCTGGCCGGCATGATGATCTCCGGCCCGTGGGACGTGGCCAACATCAAGGACCAGTTCCCCGACCTGGAGTTCAACGTCGCGCCCCTGCCGTACAAGACCGGGCCGGCCGGCAACATCGGCGGCGAGAACGCGGTGGTGTTCACCAAGGGCAAGAACGCCGACCTGGCCTGGAAGTGGCTGGCCTACCTGACCAACGCCGACAACAACACCAAGCTGGCCCAGGCGCTGGGCGGCTTCCCGACCAACATCGCCGCCGCCGAGAGGGACGCCGCCACGTTCGGGACCGAGCAGGCCGCCTTCCTGGAGCAGCTCAAGGTCGCCCAGGCCCGCCCGCCCGTACCGCAGTGGATCCAGATCAACGACGAGATCATCGCCCCCGCGATCGAGTCGGCGCTCAGCGGCAAGGCCACCGCCCAGCAGGCCCTCACCGGCGCCGCGGACAAGACCCGCGCCCTGCTCGGCTGGACCGGCTGACCGAGAGGCAGGCAAGCGTGGCAACTCCAGTGGTGGCCGACAAGCCCACTGTGACGCCCCGCCCCGGGCGGCGCCGCCGCCCGGGGTTCGGGGGGAGCGACCGCGTCATCGGCTGGCTCCTGATCGCTCCCGCGATGGCGTACTTCATCGTCTTCCTGCTCTACCCGGCGCTCGCCGCCCTGTACTACAGCTTCACCGACTGGGACCTGCGCTCCGCGCCTGGCTGGGTGGGTTTGACCAACTACACCGACCTGCTGTTCGACGACGCCAAGTACCCGCACTTCTGGCAGTCGGTGAAGGTCACCCTGCAGTACACGCTGATCGCGGTGCCGCTGACCATGGGGAGCGCGCTGTGCCAGGCCCTGCTCATCAACGCGATTCGCAGGGGCTCCAACCTGTTCAGGCTCCTGCTCTTCCTGCCCGTGGTCACCGCGGAGACGGCCGTCGGCGCGATCTGGCGCTGGCTCTACGATCCGCAGTACGGCCTGATCAACGTGTTCCTCGGGCTGTTCGGCATCCCCCGGCAGAACTGGCTCAACACCCCCGAGCTGGTCATCCCGGCCCTGGCGTTCATCGCGGCGTGGCAGTGCGGCATCTCGATGATCATCTATCTGGCGGGGCTCAAGGGCATCCCCTCGTCGATCCGCGAGGCGGCGATCATCGACGGCGCGGGCCCGGTCCAGCGGTTCTGGAGGGTCGTGGTCCCGATGCTCAGGCCCACGACGTTCTACCTGCTGGTGACCGGGGTCATCGCGGCGCTACAGGTGTTCGGCCTGGTCTACGTGATCTTCTCAGGCGGCGGCGGCAGGAGCGTCACCGGCGGGCCCGAGCAGGCGGGGCTGACCTACGTCCTGCACCTGTATCTGTTCGCCTTCCGCTACGACGCGATGGGCGCGGCCTGCGCGATGTCGTTCATCCTGCTGGCCTTCATCATGATCATCACCGCGCTCCAGTTCAGGTTCGTGAAGCAGGAGGTGTCGTGAGGACGCTACGGCTCTCCCCCATCTACGTCGCGCTGGTGCTGCTGGTGCTCGTGTCCGTCGTCCCGTTCGTGTGGATGCTGGCCACCTCGTTCAAGCACGGTCCGGACGTCTACACCAAGGTGCCCAGCCTGCTCCCGCTGGACCGCAAGACCGGCGAGTGGTCGCCCACGCTGGACAACTACGAGCACGTCATCCAGATCGGCGGGCTCGGCCGCGCGTTCCTCAACAGCGTGTGGGTCTGCCTGATCCTCGTGCCGGCCAAGCTCCTGGTGGACGCCCTGGCGGCCTACGCCTTCGCCCGCATCCCCTTCCCCGGCAGGGACAAGCTGTTCGCCGTGCTGCTGGCAGGCATGATGGTGCCGACGATCACCCTGCTGGTGCCGCGCATCCACATCACCCAGGCGCTCGGCATGTTCGACTCCGGTTGGGGCCTGATCCTGCCGAACGTGGCCTCGGTGCTGGACATCTTCCTGCTCCGCCAGTTCTTCCTGACGCTGCCCGGCGAGCTTGAGGAGGCGGCGCTCATCGACGGCGCGGGCCGGATGCGGATCTTCTGGAAGATCGTGCTGCCGCTCTCGAAGCCGGTGCTCGCGGTCGTCACGATCACCAGCTTCATCTTCCACTGGAACGACCTGGTGTGGCCGCTGGTCGTGCTGAACGACCCCGACCTGTACACGCTTCCGCTCGCCCTGCAGCAGCTGGCCAGCAGCGAATCGGGGCGCGCCTACTACATCATGGCGGGCGCCGCGCTGGCCGTCATCCCGGTGATCATCGTGTTGATGGTGTTCCAGCGGCGGATCATGGAGGGGATCGCCTTCAGCGGGCTGAAGAGCTGACCCTTCACGGGTTCACGCGGTGATGGCCAGTGTCTCCGGGTCGACCGGGTGCAGCAGGGGCTCGTCGGCGGCGAGCCGCAGCACCTCCTCGACGGCGGCGGCGCCGAGCCTCGCCACCTCGTTGCCGAGCGACCCGGCGACGTGGGGGGTGAGGACGACGTTGGGCAGCTCCCACAGGGGCGAGCCCGCCGGGGGCACCTCGGGCTCGGTCACGTCGAGCACCGCCGACAGCCGCCCGGTGACGAGCTCGGCGACCAGCGCGTCCTGGTCGACCAGCGACCCCCGGGCGGTGTTGAGGAGGGTCGCCCCGTCGCGCATCGACGCCAGCCGCCGCGCGGTGACCATCCCCCGGGTGCGCGGGGTCGCGGGAGCGTGCAGGGAGACGACGTCGCTGAGCTGGAAGATCTCGTCGAGCCCGACGAGCCGCGCCCCCAGCGAGGCGGCCGTCGCCGCGTCGACATGGGGGTCGGCCAGCAGGGGCGAGAGGTCGAAGGGACGCAGCAGCGCAAGGACGCGCCTGCCGATCCGGGACGCCCCGACCACCCCGACGACCCTGCCGTGGTTGCCCACGTCGTGGCCGCGCCTGATCAGCCCGAGGTCCTCGCGCCGCGCGCGGTACTCCCGGGCGAGTGCGGGGACGGCCTTGTTGGCCAGCAGGATCATCGCGATCGTGTACTCGGCCACGGGAACGGCGTTGGCCGCCGCGGCGGAGCTGACCTGGATGCCCCGGGCGAACACGGCGGGGCTCAGGTGTCCCTTCACGGTGCCCGCCGCGTGGACGACGGCCTTCAGGCCGGGGGCGCCCGCGAGGGCCTCCTCGTCGAGCGCCGGGCTGCCCCAGCCGGTCAGAAGGATCGTGGCCCGCCGCAGGCGGTCCCGCGCCTCCGGCGAGCGGAACTCGGTCAGCGGCGAGGCCAGGTCGATCTCGGCCACCGCCCGAAGGCGCGCGGCCACCTCCGGCGGGAACAGCCTGCCGGGAAGGCCAGGGTACATGGCCAGCTCGACGACCGTCATCGGCCCGCCCCCACCCCGCCGCCCGAGACCGTCCGCGGCGGGGACCCGTGCCTTCTGGGACGAAACAGTCATGCGCCGGATTCTATGCTTGAAATAAGCAACAAAAACAGAGCGGACAGACACCCCCCGCCGCGCGTGGCGCCGCCTTCAGGACCCCTTCCGTAAAGATCTTAAACTAAGTATTGACAAGATCGTGGGCCACGGGTCAGTCTCAGTCGGAAGCGAAGTCGATGCCAGAAGTTCGATGCCAGAAGCCGATGTCACGAGATTCGACGTCACGAGATTCGGCGTCACCCGAGATTCGATGTCACCTGAGATGGAGAACCACCGGATGCAGAGGATCCGGCCGGCCGTGCCGCGCGACCGTGAGGACCTGCGCCGGCTCGTACGGGCGCTGACCGAGCCGCTGATCCCCCACTTCAGCCCAGGCGGGGCCCGGCCGCGCCTCGGCGTCAACGCCGCGCACCACTCGGACGCCGCCGCCGAACTGGAGTCGTTCGCCCGCCCGCTGTGGGGGCTCGCGCCGCTGGTGGCCGGCGGGGGGTCGTTCGACCACTGGGAGCTGTGGCGCCGGGGGCTCGCGGCCGGCACCGACCCCGGGCACGAGGAGTTCTGGGGCGCGGTCACCGACATCGACCAGCGGCTGGTGGAGACCGCCGCCATCGGCCTGGCGCTCGCGCTGGCGCCCGAGGAGGTCTGGGACCCGCTGAGCGGCGGGGAGAGGGACAACCTGCGGGCATGGCTGCTCCAGGCAATCGCCGCCGAGCCCGTGGACAACAACTGGGCGTTCTTCCCGGTCGTGGTGGGACTCGGTCTCGATCGCGTCGGCGTCGCCTTCGACCCGACGCCCAACGCCGCCCGCCTCGACCGGCTGGAGTCCTTCGCCCTCGGGCGCGGCTGGTACAGCGACGGCCCCACCGCCCAGCGCGACTACTACATCCCCTTCGCGATGCACTACTACGGCCTGATCTACGCGGCGCTCGCCGGGGAGCGCGATCCCGGCCGCGCCGAGCGGTTCCGTGAGCGTGCCGCCGAGTTCGCGCTCGACTTCCAGCACTGGTTCGCGTCGGACGGGGCGGCCGTGCCCTTCGGCCGGAGCCTCACCTACCGCTTCGCCCAGGGCGCGTTCTGGGGAGCGCTCGCGTTCGCGGGCGTCGAGGCCCTGCCCTGGGGCACGGTCAAGGGCCACCTGATGCGCCATCTGCGCTGGTGGCTGCGGCGGCCGATCCAGGACCCCTCAGGGCTGCTCACCCTGGGCTACGGGTACGCCCAGCCCGCGCTCACCGAGCAGTACAACGGACCCGGCTCCCCGTACTGGGCGTTCAAGTCCTTCCTCCCCCTCGCGCTGCCCGACGGTCATCCCTTCTGGGCCGCCGAGGAACGGGCCGCGCCGCCCCTGCCGGAGGTCAGCGACCAGCCCGAGGCCGGCGTCGCGCTGATGCGCTGCGAGGAGGGCCGCCAGGTCGTCATGCTGAGCGCGCAGCAGCACCACACCTGGGTGCGCAACGGCGCCGCGAAGTACGCCAAGTTCGCCTACTCCACCTCCTTCGGGTTCAGCGTGCCGAGCGGTTCGTGGGGGCTGGAGCAGGCGGCGCCGGACAGCACCCTGGCGCTCAGCGAGGACGGCGTCCACTGGCGGCCCTGCGAGGTCCCCCGTGACTCCACGGTGCGTGACGGGCTCCTGCGCCTGCGATGGAACCCCTGGCCGGACGTGGAGATCGAGACCTGGCTGCTCGCGTGCCCTCCGTGGCACATCCGGGTGCATCACCTCTCCACGGGGCGGCCTCTGAGGTCGGCGGAGGGCGGGTTCGCGCTGGACCGCGACCTTCCCTTCGGCCACGTGGAAACCGGCCCCGGTCGCGCGCGGGTGTGCTCGCCCGCGGGAACGTGCGTGGTCGACGACCTCACCGGCGCCCGGACCGGACGGCTCGTCGAGGCACTGCCCGGCACCAACGTCATGGCGCCGCGCACGGTGATCCCCGCCCTGACCGACGCCCACGCGCCCGGTGAGCACCTGCTCGCCTGCGCGGTGCTGGGCGCGGTGGACGCGCCGCCGGCCGAGGGCTGGCCGGCGTCTCCCACCTTGGAGGCGGTGAACGAACTGCTCTCCCGCCACCCCGGCCCCGAGGCCGCCGTGCTGCGCGCGACGCTCCGCGAGGCACCCTGGGTCTTGTGAACGCGGCACCCTGGGTCGTATGAGCCGATCACCCTTGGTCGTATGAAGGCGCGGGAACATCTCCGCCGGACGGAGGAGCGTTCTCGGTCTTCCGGCCGATGGCCCGCCGTCCCGGCGGCGAGGAGTCTGGACGCGGAGGCCCGGACCATGTCGTGGCCCGGGGTGAGCCGACGGAACTGCTGGGGGCGGTCATGGAGCACAGGGTCCGTACGACACGGTGGCTGGGCTGGACGGCCCTCGCACTCGCCGCCACCCTGCTCGTCGCGTCATGCGCGGGAGGGGGGAAGCCGGGGGCGTCCGGGAGCCTGGACTCGGCGTCGGTCACCGGAACGCACAGCGGGCACGGGAAGCCGTTCACGGCGCCGCCCGCCGCGCCGCTCCGGGCCTCGGAACGGTTCGTCAACCTGACCCTGGCCGAGCCGTACACCCCGGCGGCGCCCTCCGGGGGGACCGATGAATACCGCTGCTTCCTGGTCGACCCGGGGCTGACCGGCAGGGCGTTCCTCACCGGCAGCCAGTTCATGCCGCAGAACACCGCGCTCGTCCACCACGCGATCATCTTCAGGATCGGCCCCGACCAGGTGAAGGCGGCCAGTGACCTCGACGCCCGTACGCCAGGTGAGGGGTGGACCTGCTTCGGCGACGCCGGGGTGGAGAACGGCGCCTGGATCGGCCACTGGGCGCCGGGAGCCAACGAGACTCTGCTCGCCGGCAACGTCGGGTACCCCATGCCCCCGGGCAGCCGGCTGATCATCCAGGTTCACTACAACCTGCTCGCCACCGAGGGCAGGCCGGGCGGCAGCGACCGTTCCTCGATCCGGCTGCGGCTCACCGACGGCAAGGCCGACCTCGACCCCCTGGACACCGCGCGGCTCATAGCACCGATCGAGCTGCCCTGTACGAAGCGGGAGTCCGGGCCGCTGTGCGACCGTGAGGCGGCGGTGCGGGACGTCGTCCACCGTTTCGGGGAGCAGGCGGGGACCACCGTCACCCAGCTCAACCAGTTCTGCAACCAGGCCAAGCCTCCCGTCCCGGAACCGACCCAGCACTGCGACCAGCCGGTCCGCAGGGCGGGCACGGTGTACGCCGTCGCCGGGCACATGCACCTGCTGGGGCGCTCGATCAAGCTGGAGCTCAACCCCGGGACGCCCAAGGCCAGGACGCTTCTCGACATTCCCAGCTACAACTTCGACGAGCAGGCCATCCGCCCGCTGGCCACGCCGGTCACGGTCAAGGCCGACGACACCGTGCGGGTGACCTGCACCCACGACGCCGGCCTTCGCGAGATGCTCCCGGCGCTGCACGACGTCCCACCGCGCTACGTCGTGTGGGGCGAGGGCACCAGCGACGAGATGTGCCTCGGGCTGCTCGTCTGGTCACCCAAGGCCCCGGCCGCGGGCTGACCCACCGGTCCTCACAGTCCCACGTCCCGGCGCATCAGGTCCTCCGCGCCCTCCCTGCGCACCACCAGCCGTGCCCCGCCCCTGCCGACCGCGACCACGGGCGGGCGCCCGGTCATGTTGTAGGTGGAGGCCATGGAATGGTGGTAGGCGCCGGTGGCCGCCATGACGATCACGTCGCCTGGGTGGATGTCGGCCGGGAGCTGAACGTCCTCGGCGAGCACGTCTCCCGCCTCGCAGTGGTGACCGACCACGTGGAAGGCCCGCGTGCCCACGTGGCACTCCCGCCCGATCATCCGGACCTCGTACGGCGCGCCGTACAGGGAGTGGCGGGGGTTGTCGCTCATGCCGCCGTCCACCGCCACGTAGGTGCGGGTCAGCCCCTTCTTTACGGATATGACCCGATAGAGGGTGACCCCGGCGGGCCCGCTGATCGCCCGCCCCGGCTCGACGATGAGCCGGGGCATGGGCAGCCCGAGGCCCGCGCAGCGCTCCCGCAGGGCTCCGGTGATCCGCTCGGCGAACGTCTCCAGGCCGAGCCCGCGCTCCCCTTCCAGGTACGCGATGCCGTGGCCTCCGCCGAGGTCCAGCTCGGGGAGGATCACCCCCCGGGTCTCCCGGATCCGGGCCGTCTGCTCGACCATGACGCGCACGGCGGTCTCGTACGGCTCGGGCGCGTCGATCTGCGAACCGAGATGGCAGTGCAGGCCGGTGAGCTCCAGGCGGGGCTGGGCCAGCACCCTGGCCACTGCCTCGCCCGCCGCGCCGGTGGAGATGGAGAGCCCGAACTGCTGGTCCTCCCCGCCCGTGCGGATCGCCGTGTACGCGCCCGCGCCCACATCGGGGATGACCCTGATCAGCACCTTCTGCCGGTGCCCGAGCGGGACGAGCGCGGCGAGGCGGCTGATCTCGGCGAGGTTGTCCACCACGATCCGCCCGACGCCCTCGTTGACCGCGGCGATGAGCTCTTTCGGGGTCTTGGCGTTGCCGTGGAAGATGATCCGTTCGGCGGGGAAGCCTACCGAACGCGCGACCACGAGCTCCCCGGCGCTGCACACGTCGAGGCTGAGCTTCTCCGCGCGGATCCAGCTCGCCATCGCCCGGCACAGGAAGGCCTTGGCGGCGTAGGCGATCTCGGCCTCGGGCAGGGCCGCCCTGTAGGCGCGGCACCGCCGGCGGACGTCGGTCTCGTCGAGGACGTACGCGGGGGTGCCGAACCGGTTGGCGATCTCCATGAGGGACACGCCCGCCACCGTGGCCTCGCCGTGCGCCCCGAACACCGCGGACGAGGGCCACGGCCCCTGAGCGGTCTGCGTCATGACGGTCATGCGTGCCTCGTTTCGGACGGTTCGGCGGCACCAAGCGAGTCTCGTACCGGGTCGGTGCCGGGAACGGCCGCTCGTACCGGGTCGGTGCCGGGAACGGCCGCTCGTACCGGGTCGGTGGCGGGAACGGCCGCTCGTACCGGGTCGGTGGCGGGAACGGCCGCTCGTACCGGGTCGGTGGCGGATACGTGGTCCGCCGGCTCTTCGGCCTGGCCGGCGCCGGACGCCAGGTCCTGCGTCAGGGCGCACATCAGGCGACCCGCAGATCGTGTGCCTCGTACCGCCGCTCGCGCCGCGGGGGCGCCGCCCCCGCCGGGTCGACGACGATGGCGGCGACGCCGAGGTCGGCGAGCATGTGGCGCAGCGCCGGCTCGCTGAGACGTATCCAGCGCTGCCCCGCGCCCAGCACGCGCGCCAGCACCGGCGGCGAGGTGAACGCGACGGCCGTCCTCTGGCCGGCTGCCGTGCGGAAAAGGCGGAGCGACACCGTCGCCTCCCCCTCGCGCACCGGCACCACTAAGAGCGGGTCGCTCATGATCTTTCCTCCTGCTGAACCTTCGTCAGACCGGAAATACGGCCTCGAAAGGAACGCTAGGCGGGTTGACCGGCGATCTCCGCCATCTTGACGCCCTCCTGACGGAGAGGCCGCGAGAACTGACGCCTCCTTGACGGCTCCGGCGCAGAAGGCGAAGCAGCGGTCCCCCGGCGTCCCGGGCCCAGCCGGGCGATGCTTCCCCCGGCCCGGCCCCGTGGGGGCCGGGGGAGGTCACCCGTCAGCCCAGCCAGGTCGCCATCTGGGCCTCCGCGCTCGGGTCCCAGCCGAGGCGCAGGTGGTTGAGAGGGAGCGTGGCCGTGGCCGCGCGGTTGGCGATGCCGTCGGTGGCCGCGCAGCTCGCGATGAACACCGCGCCGTCGGACGGCCCGGTGTGCTCGTTGTGCATCAACGGCATGTCGGGCATGCTTCCGCAGAGCTGGTAGACCGCGACGCTCGACGGGACCCCCGCGTTGATGATCGGCTGCACGAGCGACCTTGTACCCGCGCGCGTCCAGGTACTGCATGAGCCCGGTGGAGGGGCACGTCGTGCGCCCGCAGCCGTAGTCGCCGAGGACGTTGGGGTTCGCCCACGCCTGGTCCGCGGTCTGGTTGGCGCCGTGCACCAGCAGGACCGGCACGGCCTTGGACCCGCTCTGCCAGCCGGGCGCGTGGTACAGCAGGAAGCGCGAGGAGTGCGGCTGGGCGACGTCGCCGAAGAACCGCCTGGTCTGGCCCGTCTGGTCGCCGACGCCGCCCGGAGGGTAGGCCTCGGTCGCGAAGCCGGTCGAGGCGTCACGGTAGCGCTCCACCTGGGCCCAGCCGTTCTGGAGGCCGGTGGTGTAGGTCGCCTCCAGGCTCACCGCCGCGGTCGCCGAGGCGGGTGACGCGGGCGCGACCACCCCCGAAACCGCCACAACCACCATGGCCAGAGCCGACGCCAATCGCCGCAGTCTCCGCATGAACCGCTCCTTGTCGAGAGCACCCTCTTTTATGAGAGGTGATTCACCTGTTAACTTGGCCGCAACAATCCTCTTCGTCAAGGGATGGCGATGAACGCAGTCCGATCCCGTACCGTCCGCACCGAGCGTCTGACGACGCACCTCCGGGAGACGGGCGCGGGTGTCCCCGTCGTTTTCGTACACGGCAACCTCTCCGACGGCTCCGCCTGGGACGAGCAGCTCTCCCTGCTCCCCGGCGGCTACCACGGCATCGCCCCCGACCTGCGTGGTTACGGGAACAGCGAGCCCGCTCCCGTCGACGCGACCCGGGGGGTCGGCGACTACCGCGACGACCTGGTCGCGCTGCTCGACGCGCTCGGCCTCGACGCCGTCCACCTGGTCGGCCACTCGCTGGGCGGCGGCGTCATCCTTGACTTCGCCATCCACCATCCCGGCCGCGTCCTCTCGCTCACCCCGGTGGCGACGGTCTCGCCGTACGGGTTCGGCGGCACCAGGCGCGACGGCACGCCGTGCGCGCCCGACTTCGCCGGCTCGGGCGGCGGCACCGCCAACCCCGACCTCGTGAAGCTCATGGCCGAGGGCGACGAGTCGGACGCCAGCCCGCTCTCGCCGCGCAACGTCGTGCGCAGCCTCTACTTCCCCGGCCCGGACGCCGTACGGGACGAGGAGGCCCTGCTCCGGGGGATCCTGGCCACCCACCTCGGCGACGGCAGCTACCCCGGGGACACCCAGTCGTCGGAGAACTGGCCAGGCGTCGCGCCGGGCACGCGCGGGGTTCTCAACGCGATCTCCCCGAAGTACCTGAACTGGAGCGGCCTGCCCGAGTCGGGGTGCAGCGCCCCGGTGCTCTGGGTCCGCGGCGACCAGGACGCGATCGTCTCCGACACCTCGATGGTCGACCTCGGTCACCTCGGGGCCCTCGGGTACGTGCCGGACTGGCCCGGCGAGGAGTCGTTCCCCGCCCAGCCGATGATCCAGCAGACCAGGGACGTCCTCACCCGGTACGGCCGCTACTCCGAGCACGTCATGGAGGGCGCGGGGCACTTCCCGTACACCCAGCGGCCGGGTGAGTTCTCGTCGCTGCTGCACGCCCACCTGTCCCGGGTGTCCGCGGGCTGACGCTTTGACCGGGGGAGCGCGAATGCAGGCATGGCGGGTCGAGGACGAGCCGCCGCCCACGAGCACGCGGGGCCGCCCGCTGTCCCCGAAGGGGGAACGCACCCGGCGGCGGCTGCTCGACGCCTCGGAGGAGGTGTTCGCCGAGCTGGGCTACCACGAGGCCTCGATCGTCAAGATCACCGAGGCGGCCGGGTGCTCGCAGGGCACGTTCTACATCTACTTCGAGGGCAAGCAGCAGATCTTCGACGAGCTGGTCGCCGACCTCAACCGGCGCGTACGGCGGGCGATGTCCGAGGGTGCCCGGCAGGGACGTACCCGGCCCGAGTCCGAAAGGCTGGGCTTCAAGGGGTTCTTCCGGTTCACCGCCGAGCATCCCGGGCTCTACCGGATCATCCGCCAGGCCGAGTTCGTCTCGCCGGGCATGCTTCAGCGGCACTACCGGACGATCGCCGACGGCTACGTGGGCGGGCTGCGCGCGGCGATGGCCGACGGTGAGATCGCCCAGGCCGATCCCGAGGTGCTCGCCTGGGCGCTGATGGGGGTGGGCGAGCTGATCGGCATGCGATGGATCCTGTGGAAGGACGGTCCCGGCGGGGTGCCGGACCAGGTCTTCGAGGAGATGTACGCGTTCATCCTCCGCGGCCTCGGCGCCGACGGCGCACCGTCCGGACAGGGCACACACGTGCCCGAGGCGTCCGGCTCGGGTCCGAACGGATCCGGGGCGTTCGGAGGGGGATCGGAACGGTGACTCTCGCACTGGGCCGGTGGCTGCGCGACCGGGCGCGTGCCACACCCCACCGCACGGCCATCGTCTTCGAGGGCGATGACACCTCGTACGGCGAGCTGGACGCCCGGTCGGAACGGCTGGCGGCGGGCCTGCTCGCCGCCGGGGTCCGGCCGGGCGACCGGGTCGCCACCCTGACGGGCAATCGTCCCGAACACGTCGAGCTGTTCTTCGCCTGCGCCAAGGCCGGGCTGGTCCTCACCCCGGTCAACGTCCGGCTGACGGCGCCGGAGGTGGCCTACCAGCTCACGGACGCCGAGCCGTCGATCCTGCTGGCCGCGCCCGAACTGGTCCCGCTCGCGGAGGAGGCCCGCATGAGGTCCGGCCACCCATGCCGGATCGCGGAGCTCACCCGGGACGGCCTCGACGCGCTCGCCTCGACGGCCTCCGAGGCCACGGCCCCGCACACGCCGGGCGAGCACAGCGGCACCGGAGACGACGGCGGTCCGGGAACCGGCCATAGTGTCCCCAACGACCCCAACGACCCCAACGACCCCGCCGACGACGCCGGGCTGCTGCTCGTCTACACGGGGGGAACGACCGGACGGCCGAAGGGCGCCCTGCTGACCCACGCCAACTGCTTCTGGACCAACCTGTCCCTCGACCGTGGCTGCGAGCTGCGCGAGGACGACGTCGTCCTTCAGGTGCTCCCCCAGTTCCACGTCGGCGGGTGGAACGTCCAGCCCCTGCTCGCGTGGTGGAAGGGCGCGACCGTCGTGCTGGAGCCGTCGTTCGACGCCGGGCGGGCGCTGCGCCTCATCGCCGAGCGGGGCGTGACCACGATGATGGGCGTGCCCGCGACCTACCTGTTCATGGCGCAGGACCCCGGCTTCGCGACCGCCGACCTGTCCCGGCTGCGCCGCGTCGTGGTCGGCGGCGCCCCCATGCCCGAGCCGCTGCTGCGCACCTGGCTCGACCGTGGCGTGCGGATCGTCCAGGGGTACGGCCTCACCGAGGCCGCGCCGAACGTCCTGTGCCTCCCCGAGGAGGACATCGAGGGGCGGGTCGGCTGGGCGGGCATCCCGTACCCCCACGTCGACGTGGCGCTGCGCGACGTCGAGACCGGCGGCACGCTCGACGGGGCGGGCATCGGCGAGCTGGTCGTGCGGGGCCCGAACGTGTTCCCGGGCTACTGGCGCGACCCGGAGGCCACCCGCGCGGCCGTGACCGGGGGCTGGCTGCGCACCGGCGACATCGCCGAGCGCGACGCCGACGGCTTCTACCGCATCCGCGGGCGGGCGAAGGACATGTACGTCTCCGGCGGAGAGAACGTTTATCCGGCGGAGGCCGAGTCGGTGTTGCAGGGGCACGCCGAAGTGGCCGAGGTCGCGGTGGTCGGCGTCCCCGACGAGCGCTGGGGCGAGGTGGGCTGCGCCTTCGTGGTGCCGGTGCCCGGCGCCGCGCCGGAGGCGTCCGACCTGATCGCGTACTGCAGGGTCCTGCTCGCCGGGTTCAAGGTGCCCAAGTACGTCCGGCTGGTCGACAGGCTGCCTCGCTCCGCCGTCGACAAGGTGCTGAAGAGCAAGCTGCGCGGCGTGTGGGAGCAGGCCGGATGACCCGCGTGCGGCTCGCCGCCACGGCGTCGTACCTGCCGGAGCGGTGGATGGGCGCGGCCGAGATCTCCGGCCTGTCCGGGATCCCCGAGCAGGTGCTGGTCGACAGGTTCGGCCTGCGCGGCAAGCACATCGCCGCCCCGGACGAGCATGTCAGCGACATGGCCGCCACGGCGGCACGGCGGCTGCTCGCCGAGCAGGGCATGGAGCCGGACGAGGTCGACGCCCTGGTCTACTTCGGTTCCACCTGGAAGGACTTCGAGGTGTGGCACGCCGCGCCGCGCGTGGCCCACCTGGTCGGCTGCGGGCGGGCGACGGTGCTGGAGCTCGCCTATGTCTCCTGCGGGTCGCCGGTGGCCGTACGGGTGTGCCGCGACCTGCTGCGGGCCGAGGACGAGCTGCGCACGGTGCTCGCGGTGGCCGCGTCCCGCGAGTCCTCCCTCATCGACTACGGCAACCCGCGCACGCGGTTCGCCTACGACTTCGGCGACGGCGCGGTGGCGGCGCTGTTCGTCAGGGACCCCGGTGACGACGGCGGGCGGGTGCCGGGGGAGGTGCTCGGCTGCCACATGATCACCGACGGGTCGTTCTCCCTGGACGTGATGGTCCCGGCGGGGGGCAGCGCCGAGCCCGCGAGCCACGAGACGGTGCGCGCGGGGCGGCACCTCCTCGACGTGCCGGATCCGGGCTCGATGAAGGAACGGCTGGACCCCGTCACGCTGCCCAACTTCCTCGCCGCCGCCGACGAGGCACTGCGCCGCTCGGGCGCCGGTCGCGAGGACGTCTCGCATCTGTGCGGCATCCACGTCAAGCGCTCGCTGCACGACACCCTGGTCAAGGAGCTCGGGCTCTCCCCTGACCGGGTGACGTACCTGGACGACACCGGCCACATGAGCGGGGTGGACCCCCTGCTCGGCCTCGACCGGGCGGCCCGGTCGGGACGGCTCTCCCCCGGCGACCTCGTGCTCCTCCTCGCCGCCGGCACCGGCTACACCTGGGCCGCCAGCGTCATCCGGTGGTGAGCCCCCCGTCGCCGATCGCGCGCGCGGTCACGGCGGACGCACCGAGCCCCGGACCCTAAGGTAAGCGACGGGGAAGCACCCCCCGAGAGCGAGGGGATAGTCGATGCCGCACGAGAAGCTGTCGTCGATCTACGACAACGTCCTGCGCCGCAATCCAGGCGAGGCCGAGTTCCACCAGTCCGTCCAGGAAGTCCTTGAGAGCATCGGACCGGTCCTGGTCAAGCATCCCGAGTACGCCGAGTCGAAGATCATCGAGCGGATCTGCGAGCCGGAGCGGCAGATCATCTTCCGGTCGCCGCCGGTGCCGATGTGGATGCTGTCCCCGGTGAGA
>NZ_JBEZFH010000132.1:0-20496 GCF_040649355.1 Sphaerisporangium sp. NPDC049002
CCCGCACGGCGGACCGTGGCTGTGGCTGGGCGTGTTCGGCGCCGGGGTCTACGGAGGCTACTTCGGCGCCGCGCAGGGCGTGGTGCTGATCGGGCTGCTCGGCATCTTCCTCGACGACCACCTGCAACGGATCAACGCCGCGAAGAACGCGCTGTCGCTGGTGGTCAACGCTACGGCGGCCGTCCTTTTCGCACTGATCGCGCCCGTGGACTGGTGGGCCGTGCTGCTGGTCTCGCTGGGCTCCCTGGTCGGCGGTTTCGTCGGCGCGCGCGCCGGCCGCAGGCTGCCGGCCCGGGTGCTGCGCGGCATCATCGTGTGCGTCGGCATCATCGCGATTGTCAAACTGGTGTACGGCTAACCACCCCCGCAAGTGGGTATTTATCTGGATATGAAGGGTGACCGGGTCGAGATCGTCATAGACGCGGGCAATGCTCCGCGTACGTACGAGGTCGTGGCGACGAAGGCCGGGCGGCGGGTCGACGTCGCCACCCGGAGAGGGCTCGTGGAGGTCAGCGAGGTGACCAGGAGCGGTACGGCCGTGCGGACCGCCCGCTTCATGGCGAGCCGCATCCTGGCCCTCGTCGAGTACCCGGCCGCCGACGACCGCGAGGACGAGTGACCTCCGGCCGCCCGGCGGCTCGGGCCGTACGGCCCGCGAGCGGTTGAGGCCGTACAAGCCCTGCCGGCGGTCGGGGCCCGTACGGCCTGCCGGTTTTCTAGGCCTGGCGGGGGCGGACCTGGACGATGCCGTCGCCCCGGATGTTGACGTCGAACGCGGGCTGGGGCGCGGTGGCGGGGCCGTGTACCACGGCGCCGTCCTCCAGGCGGAACGTGCTGCCGTGCCACGGGCAGACGACGCACGCCTCGTCGTTCTCCAGCTTCAGCCGCCCCTGGTGCAGCGGGCCCGCGAGATGCGAGCAGCGATCGGCGAGGACCTTCACCTGGGCGCCGTGGCGCAGGACGAAGAGGTTGATGTAGCCCAGGCGGCGAGAGACCGGACGCCCGTCGGGCAGGTCCCACAGCCGGCACAGATCGTGCCAGCCGAGCGGCACGAGGTGCGTCGTCGGCTCCGCGTGGGTCGGCCCGGCCGCCATGCGGTAGGCCAGGTGCCCGCCGAGGTAGCCGCCCAGGCCGGCCGCGCCGAGACCGGCGAACGCGAGCGTGCGCCCGGCCTGGTGCCTCCCGGACAGCCGCAGCATGAGCGACCCCGAGTAGAGCCCGAGCGCCGCGAAGTTGACCAGCGCGTGGACGAATCCCACCCTCTGCTGCTCCAGGTGGAGCATCGACCAGTCGGTCAGCCCCGCCGCGGCGGCCGGGATGGCGCCGGCGATACCCGTGGCCAGCACGGCCCGGGACGCCCGGGGATCCACGTCGATGAGGTCGAGCACCGCCGTGGCCGTCCAGCAGCCCAGGCTGATGGTCGCCAGTGGGGGATGCAGGGGATGCCCGGTGGGCACGCCGTGCAGCAGGTCCCTGAGCGCGCTACCGGACGGCAGCCCGCGCCGGATGGTCTTCGCCACCGGCAGGATCACGCGATCGAGCGCCTTGGCGTGCTCAAGGCGATGGGTGACGCCCACAGGAAGTGACATACGGCCGAAGCCCAGGGATTCCCTGAGCGTACGGCGTCGCGAGTTGATGGCCTTCGAAGTTTCCTCCACTTTCGCCCCCTCTCGCCCTAGGGGACCTACCCCCCAGAGCCGAAGAGAACACCGCGAAGGCGACTACGCGCGGCTCCGGGCCAGATGGCCTCGGGCCACCGACAGCTCGACAATCTCGGTGGCGTAGTCGCCGAGGGCGGGTGAGCCCTCCCGGATGATCTCGACTTTCTCCATCACCTGATCGATGGTGACCCCGTGGCGTACCCAGCTTCCGCCCTCGTTGTGGTGGTTGGCCATCATCGGGGCCAGCCGGTCGAGGGCCTTGGCGAACTTGGCCTCGGGGGTCTTGCGCTCCTCGAACTCCTCCCACAGGGCACGCAGTGCGGTGGTCTGGTCCTCGGGCAGCAGGCCGAAGATGCGGTCGGCCGCGGCGCGCTCGGCCTTCTCCTGCAGCTCGACCGCCGCGAGGTCGTAGATGAACGTGTCGCCCGCGTCGATCTCGACGATGTCGTGCACGAGCAGCATGGCCGAGACACGGTCGAGGTCGGTGCCGGGTGGCGCGTGCTCGCCGAGGACCATGGCCAGCATCCCGAGGTACCACGAGTGCTCGGCGTCGTTCTCCCTGCGAGAGCCGTCCATCAGGGTGTTGCGGCGGAGCACGCGCTTCAACTTGTCGATTTCAACGGCGAAACCGACCTGGGCCAGCAGACGTTCCTTATCGGGCACGGTGGTCACCCGCCACAGCCTATTACCGGAAGCGCCCGGATTTGCCCAGGCCCGCGCCTTGATCTCCGATCAGGCGGGCGTGAGCGTGACCGGCACCCCGTTGAACACCGCGTTTCCTGACAGCGGGTCGACGATCGACTCGTCCGTCAGAGTGTTGGCGCTCACGCCGGCGTTCTTGGCCGCGACGAGCTGCGCGGTGCCCGCGTGTCCCCAGCCGTGGGGCAGGCTCACCACCCCTCGCATGATCGTGTCCGTCGGTTCGAGCCGTACGGTCAGCTCGCCCGCCGCCGACCGTACGACGGCCCGCTCGGCCAGCCCGAGCTCGGCGGCGTCCTCCGGGTTGATCTGGAGCGTGCAGCGGTTGGTGCCGCCCACCAGCGGGGCCACGTTGTGCATCCAGCTGTTGTTGGAGCGCAGGTGCCGCCGCCCGATCAGGACGAAGCCGCCCGCCTCTCTCGCGAGCGCCTCGCGGAGCCGTTCGACGTCGGCCAGGATCGCCTCCGGGGCCAGCTCGACGGTCCCGGACGCGGTGCTGAGGATGCCGGGGAGGCGGGGCTTCAGAGGGCCGAGGTCGATGCCGTGCGGGTTCTCCAGCAGCCGCTCCAGGGTCAGCTCCCGTGCGTCGTCCCCGCCCCAGCCGCCGTACGGGCCGAGGCGCAGCATCGCGTCGAGACGCAGCTCGGCGCCGCTGGAGCCGGTGAGCAGGGCTCGCAGCTCCGCCGGGTCGCGCCCTTCGACGGGAGACCCCGGCGTCTCCGTGGCCTTGCGGAGCATCTGGTCGAGGATCAGCTCGTCCAGGGCCGAGGGGTCGGCGCCCGCGCCCTGCCCAGACGCGATCATGGCCAGGCGGGCCAGGATGACCGCTTCGGTGGGCCGTCCCGGCTCAAGGGCGACCACGGGCGGCGAGTACCGGGTGTAGTCGCGCACGGCGAAGCCGAGGAGAGCGAAGTCGTAGTGCCCCGCCTGCGTCACGCGGGGCGGAGGAAGGATGACGTGCGCGTGCCGCGTCGTCTCGTTCAGGTAGGGATCGACGCTGACCATGAAGTCCAGCCCGGCGAGGGCGTGGTCCAGTCGCGAGCCGTTCGGCGCCGACAGGACCGGGTTGCCCGCGACCGTGATCAGCGCCCTGATCCGTCCCTCGCCGGGCGTCTCGATCTCGTCGGCCAGCGTCGCCACCGGCAGTTCCCCGTTGGCCTCGGGCAGGTGGCGCACGCGGCTGTGCCAGCGTCCGATGGCGTACGGCCTGCGCCTGCGCGGGGCCTCGGTGGCCGGACGGGGGAACATGGCGCCCCCGGGCCGGTCGAGGTTGCCGGTCAGCACGTTCACCACGTCGACCAGCCACTGCGCGATCGTGCCGAACTCCACCGTGCAGGTGCCGATGCGGCCGTACACGGCGGCGGTGGGGGCGGCGGCCAGCTCGCGCGCCAGCCGTACGATCAGCTCGGCGGGCACCCCGCACGCGGTGGCGCAGGACTCGGGGGTGAATCCGGCCACCGCCGCCTCGACCTCGGCCAGCCCGCTCACCGGTACGCGGACGTTCGTGAGCTTCTCGGCGAACAGCGTGTGGGCGATGCCCATCAGCAGGTAGGCGTCGGTTCCCGGGCGGATGAAGACGTGCTCGTCCGCGAGCGCGGCCGTGCGCGTGCGGCGTGGGTCGACGACGACCAGGCGCCCTCCCCGCTTGCGGAGCGCCTTCAGGCGTCCGGGGAAGTCGGGGGCGGTGCAGAGCGAGCCGTTCGACTCCAGCGGGTTGGCGCCGAGCATGAGCAGGTAACCGGTGCGGTCGAGGTCCGGCACCGGGATCGCGAGCGGGTGGCCGAACATCAGGCCCGCCGCCACGTGCTTGGGCATCTGGTCCGCGGTACTGGCGGAGTAGACCTGCCGGGTGCCCAGGCTGCGGATCAGCGGAGCCCCGTACAGCGCTCCGGCCATCGTGTGCGCGCTCGGGTTGCCGAGGTACACGCCGCGCGAAGGTCCGGGTACGGCAGCGAGGCCGCGCTCGACCGCCGCGAAGGCCTCCTCCCAGCTCGCCTCGCGCCACTGGCCGCCCTCGCGGATCAGCGGCCCGCTCAGGCGGTCAGGGTCCTCGTCCAGACGGCCGAGGCTCGCGCCCTTGGGGCAGACGAACCCCTTGCTGAAGGGGTCGGCGGCGTCCCCTCGCACGTCGACCACATGGTCGCCGTCGTCCAGCGTGATCGTGAGGCCGCAGACGGCTTCGCAGAGCGGGCACGTTCGGTGCGCCGTACGCATGGTCCGCCTCCTGGGTTCGAGGGACAGACCCATCTTTACCGCGCATGCCGCTCGCATGGAAGGGCGAGGCGGCCTGCCCGTGGAACGGCCGGAGCGTCTGTGGAGGACTGTGGACCACAAACCCTGAGAATCAAAGGACCGGCTTGGTACCGTGGTCGCGCGATCAGAGACGCCCTTCGGCGGTTCTCGGATTCTGTGTTCTCAACCCCCCGCCGGGCCGTGAGGTGGCAGCCTTCGGCCCGGCCTCTCCAGGCGGCTGCTCGTCCAGCGGTCGTCTGGCGGTCGTCTGGCGGTCGTCTGGCGGTCAGAGAACGCCCAGACCGTTGGCGACGCTGTCGCCGAGATCCTTGTGGACGTTGGTCCAGTACTCCACGACGCGCTTCTTCATGTCGCCGGTGACCTCCGGGGCGGAGGCGTGGCCGACGATGTTGCTCACGAGGTGCGAGCGGTCGGTTTCCGACAGGACGTTCTCCCACAGGGCGCGCGGCTGGACGAAGTCGTCGTCCTCCGCGTGCTTCTGGTAGGCGCTACGGATGATCTCGCCCGCCACCTGGTAGTTCTCGCCCGCGAAGAACGCCGGGTCGGCCGCGGGGCCGCCGGCGGTGTTCGGCGCGTACACCGGGTCGCCCGGGTTGCTGTAGCGCATCGCGCCGTCCTTGTTGTAGCTGTGGACGGGCGACTTGGGCTGGTTGATCGGGAGCTGGAGGTAGTTCGCCCCGATGCGGTAGCGATGGGTGTCGGGGTAGGAGAACAGCCGGCCCTGGAGCATCTTGTCCGGGGACGCGCCGATGCCCGGCACGAGGTTGGCCGGCTCGAAGGCGGCCTGCTCGACCTCGGCGAAGTAGTTCTCCGGGTTGCGGTTGAGGGTGAACCTGCCGATCGTGATCTCGGGATAGTCGCCGTGTGGCCACACCTTGGTCAGGTCGAAGGGGTTGAAGCGGTAGTCCGCGGCCTCTTCGAACGGCATGATCTGCACGTTGACGGTCCAGGACGGGTGGTCGCCGTTCCTGATCGCGGTGTGCAGGTCGCGGATGTGGTGGTCGGCGTCCTGCGCGATCACGGCGCCGGCCTCGGCGTCGGTGAAGTTCTCCACGCCCTGGTCGGTCTTGAAGTGGTACTTCACCCAGAACTTCTCGCCGCTCGCGTTGTACCAGAGGAACGTGTGCGAGCCGAAGCCGTGCATGTGCCGCCAGCTGGCCGGCGTGCCGCGGTCGGTCATGAGGAAGGTGACCTGGTGGGCCGACTCGGGGGACAGCGTCCAGAAGTCCCACTGCATGTTGTGGTCGCGCAGGTTGGTGTCCGCGCGCCGCTTCTGGCTGTGGATGAAGTCCGAGAACTTCGAGGGGTCCCGGATGAAGAAGATCGGGGTGTTGTTGCCGACGAGGTCGTAGTTGCCCTCGTCGGTGTAGAACTTGATCGCGAAGCCGCGGGGGTCACGCTGGGTGTCGGGGCTGCCGAGCTCGCCCGCCACCGAGGAGAAGCGGATGAAGAGGTCGGTCTCCTTCCCCTTCTGGAACAGGCCGGCCTTGGTGTACTGGCTGATGTCCTCGGTGATCCGCAGCACGCCGTGGGCGCCGCCGCCCTTGGCGTGCACCACGCGCTCGGGAACCCGTTCACGGTTGAACTGGGCCATCTTCTGGATGACGTAGTGGTCCTGCAGCAGCAGGGGGCCATTGGGGCCGACGGAGAGCGAGAACTCGTCGCTCGGCGCGGGAATGCCAGCGTCCGTGGTGGTGATGGGCCGGTCGGTCATCGCGCGGTCCTCCGTGTCGTCGTTGATGGAGTACGGCTAATGCCCTGAACTCCGCTGAAGTATCGGGGCGCGGCGGTCAATCGCCTGGGGATCGGCAGTCGGGGCAGGTGCCCCAATAGATGACGTCGGCCTCTTCGACGAGGAAGCCGGCGGCGTCCACGGGGTCGAGGCAGGGTGCCTTCCCGGTCGCGCAGTCGACGTCGGTCACCGTGCCACACCGGCGGCAGACGAGGTGGTGGTGGTTGTCGCCCACCCGGGCCTCGTAGCGGGCCGGACTGCCCATGGGCTCGATCTTGTGAAGGAGCCCGGCGCGGTGCAATGCGTGCAACCCGTCGTAGACGGCCTGGAGGGACACCTGGCCGACCCGGTCGCGCACACCGCGGTGGATGGCGTCCACATCGAGGTGGTCACCCGCTCGAACGGTGCGCATGATCGCGACTCGGGCGGCGGTCACCCGTAGCCCGGCGTCACGAAGTCGCTCCACATCACCCACTACCTGCACCCTAGGCGCTAAACCTGAATCATTCAAGTGAAGGAATCATCCCAGTTTGGCGATTGTCGATCGGTCTGGGGTGGCGGTGTCCATCTACGGGCGGAAGATGGCATGCTCTTGGAGCGATGAGAAGTCACCCCGTCACATCCGTCCTGTCCGATTCGCCGAAGTTGCCCCTCGCCGGAGCACGCGCCCGGCGTTTCGTCGCCGTCGCCCTGGCGGCCTCGTTCGCCGCCGTGCCGGCGGCAGCTTGCTCGGCCGCGGAGTCGGCCGGTCCTGACACCAAAGAGACCGGTTCGACCGCCTCCACGCCGACGTTGGCGCCCGCCAAGGACAAGCCGCAGCGCAGACCGTTCACCATCTCCTTCGGTGGCGACGTGCACTTCGAGGGCGTGCTCAGAAACCGCCTCGCCGCCCCGCGCACCGCCCTCGGCCCGATCTCCTCGGTGCTGCGGCGGTCCGACCTGGCCATGGTCAACCTGGAGACCGCCATCACCACGGGCGGCACCCCCGCACCGGGCAAGCAGTTCACCTTCCGCGCGCCGCCGAGCGCGCTGACCGCGCTGAAGGCGGCGGGCGTCGACGTCGCCTCCATGGCCAACAACCACGGCATGGACTACATGCAGACGGGGCTGCGCGACTCCCTGGCGGCCATTCGCAGCTCGAAGTTCCCGATCGTCGGCATCGGGAAGAACGCTGCGGAGGCGTACAAGCCGTTCCGCAGGACCGTCAACGGCAACCGGGTCGCCATCATCGGCGCCACCCAGGTGCTGGACTCCGAGTTCATCCAGTCGTGGACGGCCACGAACACCCAGGGCGGTCTCGCCTCGGCCAAGAACGAGGAGCGGCTCATCCAGGCCGTCAAGCAGGCCCGCAAGACCTCCGACACCGTGATCGTCCATCTCCACTGGGGCACCGAGCTGCAGAAATGCCCGAACCCCGCGCAGCGGGACCTCGCGCCCAAGCTGATCGCGGCGGGCGCCGACGTGATCATCGGCGGTCACGCCCACATCCTGCTCGGCAGCGGGTACCTCCAGGGCCGCTACGTCAACTACGGGATGGGGAACTTCGTCTTCTACAACTCCGGACCGGAGACCGGCGCGACGGGCGTGCTGACGCTGACGATCAACGGCAGGAAGGTGCTCAAGGACCAGTGGACTCCGGCGCGCATCAGCGGGGGCATCCCGCTCCCCGTGACCGGCGCGGCCAAGCAGCAGGCCGTGACGAGCTGGAAGGCCCTGCGGAGCTGCGCGGGGCTGGAATCCAAGGCCTGAGGAAGGCTTTCTTCACGTCCTAGCTTTGGACATCTTGTCCAACAGCCTTCCAGGGTGTGGAGTGGGGCGTATGCGGGTCACTGAGAGGCGCAAGCCGTACGACCAGCGGCTCGTGGTCGTCACCGGAGCGGGAAGCGGCATCGGCAGGGCCACGGCCCGGGCCTTCGCGTCCCACGGCGCCGAGGTGGTCTGCGCGGACCTCGACCTCGACGCCGCCCGCCGTACGGCCGGCGAGATCGGGCGCCTCTACGGAACCGCCCACGCCTACCAGGTCGACGTCTCCCGCGCGGACGAGATGGAACGGTTCGCCACGGCCGTGCGGGACGAGCACGGCACCCCGGACATCGTGGTCAACAACGCCGGTATCGCCGTGGCCGGCCCCTTCCTGGACCACGAGCTGGCCGACTGGGAACAGACCATCGGCGTCAACCTCTGGGGCGTCATCCACGGATGCCGCCTGTTCGGGCGGCAGATGGTCGAGCGCGGCGAGGGCGGGCACATCGTCAACATCGCCTCGCTCGCCGCCTTCGCGCCGTCGCGGCTGCTGCCCGCGTACTCGACGTCCAAGGCCGCCGTGAAGATGCTCAGCGACTGCCTTCGCGCCGAGCTGGCGGGCAAGGGCATCGGCGTGAGCGTGATCTGCCCCGGGTTCATCTCCACCGCGATCGCCGGCAACGCGACGTACCGAGGGGGAGACCGGTCGCTGAGCGAGCGGGCGCTCCGGAAGCGCGGGTACCCGCCGGAGCGGGTCGCCGCGCACATCCTGCGGGCCGTCCACCACAACACCGCGGTGGTCCCGGTGAACGCCGAGGGCAAGATAGGGTACGCGCTGTCGCGCCTGTCCCCGGGGCTGATGCGGGGGCTCGCCCGAATTGCGGCTTCCGATATAGGACGACTGGCCGGGAAGGACTGACCGCTGGACCTGGAAGAGGCAATATGAATTCTGTGTCCGGCCCGCCCGCTGATCATTGCGACGAACAGGCCCCGCTGCGTCGTAAACCGTCCCAACGCCGTAGTGCGCGGCGTGTCGAACGCATGCTCGACGCCTGTGCCGAGCTGCTCGACGAGATCGGCTATGAGGCCCTCTCGACCACGCGCATAGCCGAGCGGGCCGACGTCGCGATCGGCTCGGTGTACCAGTTCTTCCCCGACAAGCGGGCGATCACCCAGGCGCTCACCCAGCGCAACGTGGAGCTGTTCATCGCCCGCGTCGGTAGGCGCTTCATGACCGAGGACTATCCCGGCTGGTGGCACGCGGTCGACGCCATCATCGGCGAGTACGTCGACATGCACAGGACCGTTCCAGGTTTCCGTTCGCTCCGCTTCGGCGACGCCGTCGACCTCAACCTCCTCGACTCGGTCTCCGAGAACAACACCGTGATCGCCGGGCGGCTCCGCGGCCTGCTCCTCGCGGAGTTCGGCATGGCCGACAGCGAGGAGCTCGACCTGAGCCTCACCGTCGCCGTCGAGGCCGGTGGCGCGGTGCTCGCGCTGGCGTTCCGCCGCGACCCGATGGGCTGGCCCCCTCTCATCGAGGAGGCCAAGCGCCTGATCCGCGAATACCTTTCCAGCCAGCTCAGGCGGGGCGCGCGCTCAGCCTGAACAACGGGGACCGTCGCCGGCGCGGCGGTGGTGGTCGGTGAGTGGCGGGAGGGCAGGCACGGCTGAGGGTGGGTATCCCCCCGCAGGGGAGGAGACCGATGAGCTTCGTCGAGAGCGACATGCTGGCCGTGCCCGGTGCCCGTATCTACTACGAGGTACACGGGTCGGGGCCGCTCCTGCTCGTGTCGCAGGGCGGGGAGGGCGACGCCGGGCGCACGGGCGGTCTGGTCACGCGGCTCGCCGCCGACTACACGGTGGTGACCTACGACCGCCGGGGCCTGTCACGGAGCACGCCCGACGATCCGGCGGGCCCGCTGACGATGGAGACGCACGCCGACGACGCCCATCGCCTGCTGGCCGCGCTGACCGCCGAGCCCGCGATCGTGTTCGGCTCCAGCTTCGGCGGCCTCGTCGGGCTCACGCTGACCGCACGTCACCCGCACCAGATCGGCACGCTGGTCGCCCACGAGCCTCCCGCGGTCCGGCTCCTGCCCGAGCCCGCGCGGGCCGGCACGGAACGCGTCCTCGACGAACTGGAGGAGACCTTCCGCGGTGAAGGCTGGGGCGCCGCGTTCAAGAAGCTGGCGGAGATCACCGGCTCCGGCTCCGAAGGGAGGGAGCCCGACGTCGAGCTGCCTCCGCCGCTCTCCAGGCAGCGCATCGCCGACATGAAGTTCTTCTTCACGTACGACATCCCCGCGATGCGCCGCTGCGAGGTGGACGTCGCGGACCTCGCCGCGCTGAAGGCGGCACAGGTCCGCGTCGTGCCCGCGGCGGGACGTACGACGTCGCGGGGGTTCTTCGACTTCCAGTGCGTCCAGGAGCTGGCACGCCACCTCGGGACCGGGGTGGCGGAGTTCCCCGGCGGGCACAACGGGCCCACGACCCATCCGAAGGCCTTCGCCGTACGGCTGCGCGAGGTCCTCCGCGGCTACTCCTGACCCCTTGGGCCGAGACCCGGATCGAGCTCCGGGTCCGTGCCCGGCGCGTCGGCGGGCGGGTCCACGGAGGTGTCCGACTTCGCCTGCGGGTGGCCCGGGGCGGGGACCGCCTGGTCGTCGGAGGGGCCGGTCGCCGTCGAGTCGCCGCTCCTGGCCTGCGCCTTGCAGGGCGTGGACACCTGCTGGACGGCCTGCCGGGCCGTCTGGAGCTCAGCGCGTAACCGGACGAGCTCCTGGCGCTGCTGGGCGGCGGTCTCCAGCCGGGCGCTGGTGTATCCGAGGGTTCCCGGGACGATCGCGGCGAACACGGCGGCGCAGGCGAGGGCGAAGGTCGTCTGCCAGGACATGTCCATCGCAGCTCCTCGAACGGCGTTTGTGACCTTCCAGGCGGAGCAAATATGCCCGCTCGCCTCGGTCGACACGCGGAGCGTAGTCAAACATGTGCGAATCAGTACTGGAGCAATGCCTGCTGTTGTCCGCGCATAGTTGAGCGGCGCTCGGTAATCTCGTCTTGTGGCACATGTGACACGTGGGCAGCTTGATCGGCTGCTCGAACAGGCGCTCCTGCACGATGATCACGGGGCTCTCGCCGGGAGGCTCGACGATCTGGCGCGCGGCTACGCGTCCGGTGAGGTGTCCCGTGCCGCGATCCTGGTGCTGGCCGCCGAGGAGTGGCGGCAGGCGGGCCAGCCGGCGAGAGCTCTCGAATGCTTCCAGCGGGCGCTGGACGACGGGGGTGAGGTGAGCGTCGACCCCCGGGCCGGCATCGCCGACACCCTGTTCGAGCTCGACCGCCCCGACGAGGCCCAGGAGCTGGTCGCCTCGATCAAGGCGGACGGGCCGGTGGACCCCGGCACCGCACTGAACGTCGCCGAGACCCTGCTGGCCTACGGCGACCTCGACGGGGCGCACGAGTGGGCCACCCAGGGAGTCCTCGCGGGCGACGGCACGAGCGGCGGCACGCGTGAGGCGCTCCTGCGCACGCGCTACCGCATCCGTGTCGACCTCGGCCTCCCCGAGGACGACATCGACGCGCTCCTCGACGTCTCGTGCTGAGCCCTCTGGTGCCCGGTCGTCTGGTGCTGGGTCGTCTTGTTCTGGGCTGTCTTGTTCTGGGCCGCGCCCCCACGTGATGTGCCGTACGGGCCGGGTCGCGTGAGGGGCCGTACGGGCCGTGACCCCCAAGTGCCACGGCCCGCACGGCGCTGGTGGCCGCCCTCGGGCGTGCTCGTCAGCGGACTCGGAGATCCCTGAGGGACGTGCCGAGTGAGGGGATCTCGGCGGTGACCACGGTGCCGTCGGCGCCCGGGCGCACGATGGCGGGGGTCTGGGGCTCGACGGGCAGTACGAAGATCGCCGGCGCGGGGCCCGTTCCCTGCGGGGCGTCCAGGCCTGGCGCGGCGTTCAGGCCCGTGGCGTCCAGGCCCTGTGTGGCGTCCGCGCCCGTCGCGGATCCCAGGCTCTGCTCGGGGTCCAGGCCCTGGGTGACGTCCAGGCTCTGCTCGGGGTCCACCGCCGGCGTGTCCAGCCCGGCCTCCTCGCCCGGGACGGGCGGGTCCTCGCGCCGGAGCACGTGCGACAGGCCCCCGCCGCGGGTCGCGTCGTAGACGTTCTGTCCCCTCAGGGCACGGGGGATGCCGGTGCTCCGCACGATGGCGGGGAGATCGGTCAGCCCGACCACCGTGGTGGTGCGGGTGGGCATGCCGGACGACCGCCCGATCTGCTCGATACCGACGAGCAGGTCGCCTCCGTCGCGGTAGCCGTAGCCGTCGCGGCCCGACACGCGCAGCGACGGCAGCCTGAGCCCGTTGACGGAGTTCGGCGCGACGTCGGCCGCCGTCGACGTGGTGTGCGGGCGGGTCTCGGCGGGCGTCGCGGCGAGCGCGCTGCCCATGCCTAGCCAGCCGGCGCCCGCCGTGACCGCGGCCACCGCGAGAACTCCCCGGATACTGAGTGACGTACGCATGAAGACTCCCTGACTACTTCCAGTGCTTTGACGAGCACTGAACGTAGCCAGGGAGGCTGATCGTCGGCGGGTCGTTAACCCAATGCTGGTGAATTCCTTACCGTGAGGCCAGCACGGTCAAGGTGTCTCCGGCGTCGTCCAGATCGACGGTGACCTCGTCGCCGTCGTGCACCTCGCCCGCCAGCAGGCTCTTGGCGAGCTTGTCGCCGATCGCCGACTGCACCAGCCGCCGGAGCGGACGCGCGCCGTACATCGGGTCGTAGCCGGTGAGCGCCAGCCAGTCGCGTGCCGCGGGCGTCACGGTCAGCCTCAGCCGCCGGTCGGACAGCCGCCGCGCGAGCCTCGCCACCTGCAGCTCGACGATCTGGGACAGCTCCTCGGAGCCGAGCGCGTCGAAGAGGATCACGTCGTCGAGCCGGTTCAGGAACTCGGGCTTGAACGAACCCCTGACCGCCTGCATCACCTTGTCGCGCTTGACCGAAGTGTCGAGCGTGGGATCGACGAGGTACTGCGAGCCGATGTTGGAGGTCAGGATCAGGATCGTGTTGCGGAAGTCGACCGTGCGCCCCTGCCCGTCGGTGAGCCGCCCGTCGTCGAGCACCTGGAGCAGGATGTCGAACACCTCGGGGTGGGCCTTCTCGATCTCGTCGAGCAGCACCACGGTGTACGCCCGGCGCCGCACCGCCTCGGTGAGCTGGCCGCCCTCCTCGTAGCCGACATAGCCGGGCGGGGCGCCGACCAGGCGGGCCACGCTGTGCTTCTCGCCGTACTCGCTCATGTCGATGCGGGTCATCGCGCGCTCGTCGTCGAACAGGAACTCCGCGAGGGCCTTGGCCAGCTCGGTCTTGCCGACGCCGGTGGGGCCGAGGAACAGGAACGAGCCGGTCGGCCGGTCGGGGTCGGCCACGCCCGCCCGCGCGCGCCGTACGGCGTCCGAGACGGCCTGCACGGCCTCGCGCTGCCCGACGAGCCTTCTGCCCAGCTCGTCCTCCATGCGGAGCAGCTTGGCCGTCTCACCCTCCAGGAGGCGCCCGGCGGGGATGCCGGTCCACGCGGAGATCACCTGGGCGATGTCGTCGGCGCCGACCTCCTCCTTGACCATGGGGTCCTCGGGCTGGGCCTGGGCGCTCGCCTCCTCCAGCTCCTTCTCAAGGCGGGGCACGTCGCCGTACATCATGCGGGAGGCCGCCTCGAAGTCGCCGTCGCGCTGGGCGCGCTCGGCAGCGGAGCGGGCCTCGTCGAGCTGCTTCTTCAGCTCGCCCACCCGGTTGAGCCCGGCCTTCTCCTTCTGCCAGCGGACCACGAGGGCGTCGAGGTCCTCCTGGCGGTCGCCCAGCTCCTTGTGGAGCTTCTCCAGGCGCTGGATGCCGGCCTCGTCGGTCTCCTTGGTGAGGGCGAGCTCCTCCATCTTGAGCCGGTCGACGGCCCGCTGGAGCTCGTCGATCTCGACGGGACGGGAGTCGATCTCCATGCGGAGGCGGCTGGCGGCCTCGTCGACCAGGTCGATCGCCTTGTCGGGCAGGAAACGCGCGGTGATGTAGCGGTCGGAGAGCGTGGAGGCGGCCACCAGGGCGCTGTCGGAGATCTGCACCTTGTGGTGGGCCTCGTAGCGCCCCTTGAGGCCGCGCAGGATCGCGATGGTGTCCTCGACGGTCGGCTCGCCGACGTAGATCTGCTGGAAGCGCCGCTCCAGCGCGGGGTCCTTCTCGATGCGCTCGCGGTACTCGTCGAGGGTGGTCGCGCCGATCATGCGCAGCTCGCCCCGGGCCAGCATGGGCTTGAGCATGTTGCCGGCGTCCATCGCGCCCTCGGCGGCGCCCGCGCCGACCATGGTGTGCAGCTCGTCGATGAAGGTGACGACCTGGCCGTCGCTCTCCTTGATCTCGTTCAGCACGGCCTTGAGCCGCTCCTCGAACTCGCCGCGGAACTTGGCGCCCGCGACCATCGCGCCGAGGTCGAGCGAGACCAGGCGCTTGCCGCGCAGGCTCTCGGGGACGTCGCCGGCCACGATGCGCTGGGCGAGGCCGTCGACCACGGCGGTCTTGCCGACGCCCGGCTCGCCGATCAGCACCGGGTTGTTCTTGGTACGGCGGCTCAGCACCTGGATGACGCGGCGGATCTCGTTGTCGCGGCCGATGACCGGGTCGAGCTTGCCGGCCCTCGCCTGCTCGGTGAGGTCGACGCCGTACTTCTCCAGGGCGCGGTAGGTGTCCTCAGGACTCTCGCTGGTGACCCTGGCGTGGCCGCGCACCTTCTCGAAGGCGTCCAGCAGGGCACTCGGGGTGGCGCCCCGTGACTTGAGCAACTGGGCGACCTGGCCGCCGTCGGTGGCGAGGCCGACCAGCAGGTGCTCGGTGGAGACGTACTCGTCCTCAAGCTGCTTGGCACGGGCCGCCGCGGTGTTGAGCGCGACCAGCAACTGGCGGGAGGAGGTCGGCGCGCTGACCGTCGAGCCCTGGGCCTTCGGAAGCTGTTCGAGCTGCTGCTCGGCCTCGGTGCGCAGGGCCTTCCAGTCGGCGCCGACGGCCTCCAGCAGGTGTACGGCGGTGCCGTCGTTCTGGGCGAGGAGGCTGGTGAACAGGTGGGCCGGGGCGACCTCGGGGTGACCCTCGGCGGCGGCGCGCCGGACGGCTCCCGACAGGGCGTCCTGGCTCTTTCGCGTCAGCTTGTAGTCCACGGTTCCTCGCCTTTCTCGCATGGCGGCCGGCCGGACGCTCGCCGGGCCGGCGGTGCCGCGCCGCTTCGCTATATGTGCGCCGCAGACCCCGGTGCGGGTCGCGCCCGGGAACTCGGCGTGGATGCCCTCACGCGGGCGGGAGCTGGTACTGGATCAGTGCTCGGATCATCGCCATCTCGCCCCGGAGGCGGCTGATCTCCTCGCGCATGCGGAGGTTCTCGGTCTCCAGGACCAGGATGCGCTTGATGCCGGCCAGGTTGATGCCCTCCTCCTGGGAGAGCCGCTGGACCTCGCGCAGCATCACGATGTCGCGTGTGGAGTAGAGCCGGCCCCGGCCGGCCGTACGGCCCGGGCTGACCAGACCGAGACGGTCGTACTGCCGGAGTGTCTGCGGGTGCAGCCCGGAAAGCTGGGCGGCGACCGAGATGACGTACACGGGAGTGTCGTCGGACAGGTCGAAGTAGTTGGCGTCCATCGGCGTCGCCTCCCTTCGGGCTACTCGCTACTCGCCTGTTTGAGCAGGTCGGCCCGGGGGTCTGCCGAGTCGGAGACCGACCGGAACTCCTCCAGGGCGGACCTTTCCTTGTCGTCGAGGTGCTGGGGCACCGCCACTTCCACGGTGACGAGCAGATCACCCTTGGTGCCGTCTTTGCGGGTGACACCCCGGCCGCGCACGCGGAATGTGCGGCCGTTGGGCGTGCCTTCGGGGATCCTCAGCGTCACGGGCAGGCCCTGCAGGATCGGTACCCTGATCTCGGCGCCGAGAGCCGCCTCAGTGAAGGTCACCGGCACGGTGATGGTGAGGTTGTCGCCCGAGCGGCCGAAGATCGTGTGTGGTTTCACGTGGATCTGGACGTACAGGTCGCCGGCGGGCCCGCCGTTCTCGCCGGGCGCGCCCTTGGCCTTGAGCCGGATGCGCTGGCCGTCGGCCACCCCGGCGGGGATGCGGGCCTGGAGCGTGCGGGTGCTCTTGCCGCGCCCGCTGCCCTCGCACACCGGGCAGGGATCGTCGACGAGCAGCCCTCGGCCCTTGCAGTCGCGGCACGGCTCGGAGAAGGCGAAGTTGCCGAGGTTGCGGCTGGCCGCTCCGGTGCCCTCACAGGTCGGGCAGACCCTCGGGGTCGTGCCGGCCTTGGCGCCCGTGCCGTGGCAGGCAGTGCAGGCCGATGAGCTGGTCAGCCGGAGGGCCACCGTGGTGCCGTCGACCGCCTCGGTGAAGGACAGGGTGACCTCGGACTCGATGTCCTGCCCACGGCGGGGACGGCTGGTCGCGGTCGTGGAGTTGGGGCGCCCGCCACGGTTGAACAGCCCGCCGAACAGGTCGCCGATGCGCTCGCCCGTTCCTCCGCTCTGCGCGGTGCCTCCGAAGAGGTCGCCGAACTCGAACGGGAAACCGCCACCGCCGCGGGGGGCGCCGCCCCCCGCGTACCCGCCGAGACCCGACCCGAACAACGCGCGCGCCTCGTCGTACTCCTTGCGGCGCTTGGTGTCGGACAGGACGTCATAGGCCTCCGAGACCTGCTTGAACATGGCCTCGGTCTCGGTGTTGCCCTGGTTGGCGTCCGGGTGGTACTTCCTGGCAAGTCTCCGGTACGCCTTCTTGATCTCTTCGGCGGTGGCGGTCTTCGACACACCAAGGACCGCGTAATAGTCCTTTTCCAGGTAGTCCTTGGTGCTCATCTATCGCTTCCTTCGCGAGCCAAAGGGGTAGTCGCTCAATTGTCCTCGGGGTCGGCCGCGGCTTCCCCCGCCTCGCCCGCCCCCGGCTCGGACCGCTCCGAGCCGGCCGCCGGCGCCTCGGGCTCGGCGACGGCGACCCGCGCCGGGCGCAGGATCCGATCACCGATCTGGTAGCCGGGCTGGAGGATCTCGACGCAGGTGGGTTCGGTGACCTCGGAGGAGTAGCTGTGCATCAGCGCCTCGTGCACGGTCGGGTCGAACGCGTCGCCCTTGGTGCCGAAGGTCGTGAGGCCCAGCTTGCCCACCGAGCTCTCCAGCGCCTCGCTCACCTTCGCGAACCCGCCGGTGAGCTCGCCGTGGTCGCGCGCCCTGCCGATGTCGTCGAGCACCGGGAGCAGCTCGGTCAGCACGTTGGCGACCGCCTGCTCGCGGACGACGACCCGGTCGCGCTCGACGCGCTTGCGGTAGTTGGAGTACTCGGCCTGGAGCCGCTGGAGGTCGGCCGTGCGCTCGGCGAGTTGCGCGGTCAGGTCGGCGGCCAGACCGTCGTCCGGCTTGGGCGCCTCGGCCGGGGCGGCGGGCGACGACTTGCCGGTCGTCTTGCCCGCCCCCTCACGCACCTCCCCGGTCTCGGGGTCGATGCGCCGGTTGTCGCGGATCACCAGGCCTTCGTGCTCGCTCCCAGAGGTTGGGGACGTCACGCGGCACCGCCCTCCCGCTTCGGCTCGTCGTCGACGATCTCGGCCTCGACGACGTCGTCGTCGGAGGACTTGGCACCGGCTCCGGGCGCACCGGTGGCGCCGGCGGCGTCGGCCGGGGCCTCTCCGGAGGCCTGCGACTGGGCGTAGATCGCCGAACCCATCTTCTGGCTGACCGTGGCGAGCTTCTCGGCGGAGGCGCGGATGGCGGCCGAGTCGGTGCCCTCCAGCGTCTTCTTGAGCTCGGAGAGGGCTTCCTCGACCTCGGTCTTGACCTCGGCCGGGACCTTCTCGTCGTTCTCGCGGAGGAACTTCTCGGTCTGGTAGGCGAGGGCGTCGGCGTTGTTGCGCGTCTCGGCGTCGTCGCGGCGCTGCTTGTCCTCCTCGGCGTAGGACTCGGCCTCGCGCATCATGCGCTCGATGTCGTCCTTCGGCAGCGCCGAGCCGCCGGTGATCGTCATCGACTGCTCCTTGCCGGTGCCGAGGTCCTTGGCGCCGACGTTGACGATGCCGTTGGCGTCGATGTCGAAGGTGACCTCGATCTGCGGGATGCCGCGCGGCGCCGGGGCGATGCCGGTCAGCTCGAAGGTGGCCAGCTTCTTGTTGTAGGCCGCGATCTCGCGCTCACCCTGGAACACCTGGATCTGCACCGACGGCTGGTTGTCCTCGGCGGTGGTGAAGACCTCCGACCGCTTGGTCGGGATCGTGGTGTTGCGCTCGATGATCTTGGTGAAGATGCCGCCCTTGGTCTCGATGCCGAGGCTCAGCGGGGTGACGTCGAGAAGCAGGACGTCCTTGACCTCGCCCTTGAGGACGCCGGCCTGGAGGGCGGCGCCGATGGCGACGACCTCGTCGGGGTTGACGCCCTTGTTGGGCTCCTTGCCGCCGGTCAGCTCCTTCACCAGCTCGCTGACGGCCGGCATGCGGGTGGACCCGCCGACGAGCACCACGTGGGCGATGTCGGCGACCTTGATGCCGGCGTCCTTGATGACCTGGTGGAACGGGCCCTTGCAGCGCTCAAGCAGGTCGGAGGTGATGCGCTGGAACTCCGAGCGGGTCAGCTTCTCCTCAAGGTGGAGCGGGCCCTCGGCGGAGGCGGTGATGTAGGGCAGGTTGACCGAGGTCTCGGTCTGCGCCGACAGCTCGATCTTGGCCTTCTCGGCGGCCTCGCGCAGGCGCTGGAGCGCCATCTTGTCCTTGGAGAGGTCGACGCCGTGGGCGTTCTTGAAGCGGGTCACCAGTTCGTCGACGACGCGCTGGTCCCAGTCGTCGCCACCGAGGTGGTTGTCGCCGCTGGTGGCCTTGACCTCCACGAAGCCGTGGCCGTCCTCCTGGCCGACGTCGAGCAGGGACACGTCGAAGGTGCCGCCGCCGAGGTCGAAGACCAGGATGGTCTGGTCCTTGTCCTTGTCGAGCCCGTAGGCCAGAGCGGCCGAGGTGGGCTCGTTGATGATGCGCAGCACGTTGAGGCCCGCGATGGTGCCGGCCTCCTTGGTGGCCTGGCGCTGCGAGTCGTTGAAGTATGCCGGGACGGTGATCACCGCGTCGGTGATCTTCTCGCCGAGGTAGGCCTCCGCGTCCGTCTTGAGCTTCTGCAGTACAAAGGCGCTGATCTGCTGGGGAGAGAACTTCTTGCCGTCGATCTCGACGCTCCAGTTGGAGCCCATCTCCCGCTTCACGGAACGGATGGTCCGGTCGACGTTGGTGACGGCCTGCCGCTTGGCCACCTCGCCGACGAGGACCTCGCCGTTCTTCGCGAAGGCGACCACGGACGGCGTGGTCCGCGAGCCCTGCGCGTTGGCGATGACCGTGGGCTCACCGCCCTCGAGGATCGAGACGACGGAGTTGGTCGTCCCCAGGTCGATACCTACCGCACGTGCCATGAGTACGTCCTTGTAGTCAAAGTTGAGTCTGTATGACTCAATGCTGGACCCCGCTCGGCTGTTTGTCAAGCGACTTGAGTCTAACCGGCTCAACCCTACGCGCGCCGGAAGCATTCCGTGGATCCAGGGGCAAGAAAGATGGTCGATCTCTCGTAAATACCTGGAAAACGGGCGGCACTCATCCCGAGTTCCAGCAAAAGCGCAGGTGGCGCGACTCTCACGACCGCAGTGGTTTAGCGCCGGGGCGCCGCCAGGGCCCCAGCGGCTCAGTGACTCAGTGACTCAGTGACTCAGTGACTCAGTGACGAGCATCGCCAGGGCCCCAGTGGCTCAGTGGCGAGCGCCGTCGATCACCTTGCGGTTGCCGAGGGGCGCCTTGAGCTTGACGGTCGTCGTCTTCTGGATGGCGATCTCGATGCACGCCACGTCCGGCGACCGGCGGGCCTGCCCCTCGTACAGGGTGACGGTCACGGTCTTGGCGGTCTCCCTGACCTTCACGTGGTCGAGCACGTTGCACGGCTCGACGCCCGACCACCAGATGATCTTGAGCTTTCGGCCGTCGCGCGAGGGGGTCGCCTTCAGCCACCGCACCTTGTGCGGCTTGATCGTGTGGCCTTTCGGCTTCGTGGGGGAGGGGCCGCTGGCCGGCGTGGTCCCGGCACTGGCCGAGCCGACGCTCGACGCGACGGGGGGTTCGGGCACAGGGCTCGTGGTCGTGGCGCTCGGAGCGTTGCCGCAGCCCAGGCTCAGTAGCAGGGATCCGGTCGCCAGTGTCGCCGTCATCATCCGCATACCTGTTTGACGTATCCGATCTCGCGCGGGTTCGAACGTCGCCGGGCCGCCGGATCGTCCCGCCGTACGGGGAAGGGCCCTCGGCGCCCTGTGGCCCTCGCCTTCGGTGTGGCAGCTGACCGACGACGAGCGCGCGTTCAACCAGGAGTGGGTCCGGACCCTC
>NZ_JBEZFH010000133.1:0-20410 GCF_040649355.1 Sphaerisporangium sp. NPDC049002
CGCCGCAGTGACATGGAACCGGTCGACGCGGACCCGTCCCCGCCCTGTAGCCGCCCGCAAAGACACACCACGCTGGGACAGCTCGTCGGCGACAAGGCCGCTCTGGTGGTGAACGTGGCGTCGAAGTGCGGTCTGACCCCGCAGTACGCCGGCCTGGTCCGGCTCCAGGAACGGTTCGGCGACCGGGGCTTCACGGTCGTCGGCGTGCCATGCAACCAGTTCGCCGGCCAGGAGCCGGGATCGTCCGAGCAGATCCAGGACTTCTGCGTCACCACCTACGGCGTGGACTTCCCACTGCTGGAGAAGATCGACGTCAACGGCGAGGGCCGCCACCCGCTCTACACGTCGCTGGTGGCCGTCCCCGACGCCTCGGGCGACGCGGGTGACGTCCAGTGGAACTTCGAGAAGTTCCTGCTCGACCGGGAGGGGAACGTCGTCGCGCGGTTCCGTCCCCGCACAGAACCCGAGGACGCCGCCGTCGTCGAGGCCATCGAGAAGGTGGTCGGCTGACGGCCCTCAGCGGCGGGGCCCGCAGCTGCCCCTGACGATCAGCTCGGTCGGCAACGTGACCGTGCGCGACCGGCGTCCCTCGCGCAGCACCAGCTCGGCGGCGCGGTACCCCATGTCCTGGGCGGGCTGGGAGATCACGGTGAGCGGGGGATGGCACAGCTCCGCCCAGGGCACGTCGTCGAACATGATCAGCGAGATGTCGCGGGGGACGCGGAAGTCGAGCTCCTTGGCCGCGAGGACGGCGGCCTCGCCCAGCAGATTGCCCCCGGCCAGCACCGCCGTGAGGTCGGGGCGGTGCTGGAAGAGCCCGGCGGCGGCCGCGTAGGCCGAGTCGCGGGTCGCGTGCGCGCGCACGATCAGTTCCTCGTCGACCGTCACCCCGAGCGCGGCCAGCGCCTCGCGGAACGCGCGCACGCGCTGCGCCTGGCCGTGCCGAGAGAGGAAGGCGATGCGCCGGTGCCCGAGCCCCGCGAGGTACTCGACCGCCGTGCGGACCCCCGTGCGGTCGTCGGTCACCACGGACGGGACGTTCTCGCGCCCCTGCACCGGGCGCTCGGCGAAGACCACGCTGAGCCCGGCGCGGAACGCGGGCCCCCACATCTCGCCGTCGCCGCACGGCACGGCGATCACCCGCTCCACGCTCTCCTCCAGGAGCGAGCCGATCAGCTCGGCCTCCCGCTCGGGGTCGTCGCCGGTGGTCCCGATCATCACCGGCTCGCCCGCCGACTGGGCGCAGGCGAGCACACCGTCGGTGAGCCTTCCGTAGAAGGTGTCTGTGATGTCGGGGACGAGCAGACCGATACCACCGGTGCGCTGCCGGCGGAGGTTCCGTCCCAGGGCGCTCGGGCGGTAGTCGAGCCGCGCGGCGGCGGCCAGAACCTTCTCCCTCGTGGCCGGGCTGGCCGAGCCCGTGCCCGAGAGCACGCGCGAGACGGTCGCCACTCCGACCTCCGCCGCCTCGGCCACGTCCTTGATGGTCGTACGACGCTGTCCACTCACCTTCATGGAAACGATTCCATCATGATTTCCACGCAACGGCCAAGATGGAGCCGCCATCCGGGCGGTGTGAGAAGCCTATATTTCAGAAAGGCTTGACAGAGATGTCCGGTTCAGATGAGATTCATGAAAACGTATCCACATCCGGCGGCACCCGGACGCACGAAGGACTGTCATGGCATCAATCGTTCTGCGCAACGTCGACAAGATCTATGCCGGCGGTGTGAAGGCTGTGAACGGCCTCAACCTGGACATCCATGACGGCGAGTTCATGGTCCTCGTCGGCCCGTCTGGTTGTGGTAAGTCCACGGCGCTCCGCATGATCGCCGGTCTGGAGGACATCAGCGGCGGCGAGATCGCCATCGGCGACCGGGTGGTCAACCACCTGCCGCCGAAGGACCGCGACATCGCGATGGTCTTCCAGAACTACGCTCTCTACCCGCACATGACGGTCGAGGAGAACCTCGCCTTCGGCCTGAAGCTTCGCAAGATGCCCAAGGCCGAGATCGCCAAGCGCGTTCAGGAGGCCGCCAAGATGCTCGGCCTCGACCAGTACCTCAAGCGGAAGCCCGCCGCCCTGTCCGGTGGCCAGCGCCAGCGTGTCGCCATGGGCCGCGCGATCGTCCGCGAGCCGCAGGCGTTCCTCATGGACGAGCCGCTGTCCAACCTCGACGCCAAGCTCCGCGTCTCGATGCGCGCCTCGCTCAACCAGATGCACGAGCGCCTCGGCGTCACCACGGTCTACGTCACGCACGACCAGGTCGAGGCCATGACCCTGGGCGACCGGGTCTGCGTCCTCCGCGACGGCATCCTCCAGCAGGTCGACACCCCGCAGAACCTCTTCGACAGCCCGGTCAACCTGTTCGTCGCCGGGTTCATGGGCTCCCCGTCCATGAACTTCGTCAACGCCGAGCTGGTACGCGGCGACGCCGGCGCGGCGGTGTCCTTCGCCGGCCTGAAGCTGCCGGTGCCGGAGTCCACGTTCGCCGAGAAGCCGGGCCTCGACCAGTACTTCGGCAAGAAGCTGATCCTCGGCATCCGTCCCTCCGACTTCGAGGACGCCTCCGCGGCCAACGGCAGCTCCACCGGCTGGGCCCACATCCCGACCCGCGCCGAGGTCACCGAGGAGCTGGGCAGCGAGATCAACGTCCTGTTCCTCATCGACGCCCCGCCGGTCGAGCACAAGGACACCGTGGCCGCCCAGGACACCGGTGACGACGAAGAGGCGGCCGTGCTGCCGCTGATCGGCGACAAGTCGCTGTGGACCGCCCGCGTCAACGCCCGCAGCCACGTCCGTCCCGGCCAGAACGTCGACCTCGTGGTGGACACCCAGAACCTCCACTTCTTCGACACCGACAGCGGTCTGGCCATCGGCCACTCCGCCAACGTCGGCCGCTGACCCGGGGGCCGCGTTCCACGAGGCTCCGAGTAGGAAACCGCTCTACCCAGCGAGAAGCCCCTGCCGTGAACCCTCACGGCAGGGGCTTTTTGGGCGGCAAGGTCCGGCGATGCTTCGGTAAAGGCCGCGAGTCGGACAGGTACGCCCTCCTGCGACGATCGATATACATGCTTCTAGGGAAACGTTGCCCGTATTCGGGCCATATTTCGGTGGTCTGAATCATCGCCGTCGGGGAGTTCAAATGGCTGGGAAACGCGCGGTGCCTGTTCTGTTCGCGCTGGTCGTCGGATGTGGCGTGGTAGTCGGAACGGCGGGAACGGCCGTCGCCGGACCCGGGCTGCCGTCATCGTCGTACGCTTCGAATCCGAATCCCTATCCGCCGCGCCCTGCCAGTGATGTCAAGAAGGTGTTCAACGAACTCGACGACCACCATGCGGCGGACGGCGACGAAGTGATCCAGGGCGGGAAGATAATTCACGAGGAGCATTCGGACGACGGCGGCGGGCATCACTCTGGCGGTGCCGAGTCCGGTAGCGGGGCCGTCGGTCACGAGGCGGTAGGCGGCCAAGCCGGTGGCGGCGCACCCGGCGGTGAGAAGCCCGGCGGGCAGAAAGCGGGTAACAGGCTGCCGTTCACGGGAGCGCCTGTGGGTGCCATCGCGGGGATCGGCGGTGGCCTTCTGGCAGCGGGTACCGCCGGCGTCCTGATCTCCGTACGGCGTCGCCGATCCGCCGGTGCGCGCTAGGCGTCGTCGCCGGGTCGTCGCAGCGGTATTGCTCGCCCCCGTCGCGGTCTTGGTGCTGGGCGGGGGCTGGTCGGTCCATCTCGGTCTTGGCGTGCGTGACCATCTGCAGGCGACGAGGGACGCGCTGGAGCATCTGCGCGCGGTGGTGAGCGCGCGCGACCTCGATAGGATCGCCGTGACGCTGGCGACCGCCCGGCGGCACGCGATGGAGGCACGGCGCCTCACCAGCGGCCCGGACTGGTCGCTGATCACGTACATGCCCCTGGCGGGGGACGGTGCGAAAACCGTACGGGGGATCGCTGAAAGCGCCGCGGAGCTCACCGACGTGCTGACGGTCGTCCAGCGGGCCGGCGCGTCGTTCGTCACGGCCGGATCGGGCTCCCTCGACGACATGAGCCGGTTGCTCGCCGGACTCCAGGCGGCGGCGCCGGTCCTGGATGGCGCCGCCGCCCGGCTCGGGGTCATGTACACCCGCCTTGAGGCCACCCCTGCGCATACCGGGCTGGCCTCGGTGGATCAGGCACGCGGCACAGCGCTGCACGAAGCCGGCCGGCTGCGCGGCTGGATCGGCGGCGGGGCCGCAGCCGCCGCCCTGATTCCTCCGATGCTGGGCAACGGCGGCCCGCGCCGCTACTTCCTGGCCTTTCAGACCAACGCCGAGTCGCGGGGGACCGGTGGCCTCGTGGGCGCCTTCGGAATCCTTTCCGCCGACCACGGCCGGATCGCCGTCAAGCGGATCGCCGCCAACACCGGTCTGGACGGCAGTCCGCGCCCCGTCGCCGACCACGGCCCGGCGTTCCTCGCGCGGTATGGGGCCGGCGCGGTCGAGTTGCTCTCCGTCTCGAACCTCTCCCCGCATTTTCCGTACGCCGCGAAGACCTGGACCGCGCTGTGGGAGCGCCAGACCCGCCAGGGGCTGGACGGTGCCATCGCGATCGACCCGGTCGGGCTGTCCTACCTGCTCGGCCTGATCGGGCCGGTCACCCTCCCCGGTGGGGAGAAGGTGACCGCGACGAACGTCGTCGACCTGACCGAGCGCGCCGCGTACGCCCGTTACACCGACCCGGCGGCGCGCAAGCGGTTCCTTGTCGGGATCGCGAAGGCCGTCAGCGAGGCGCTGCCCAGGTCCTTCGAGGACCCATCCCGGGTGCTGGCCGTTCTGAAGCCCATGGTGGAGGAGCACCGGATCCAGATGTGGAGCCGCCACGACGCCGAGCAGCGGCGCCTGTCCTCCACCGCACTCGGCGGCGTGGTGCCGCGCCGGCCAGGGCCGTACGCCGGACTGGTGGTCAACAACTCGGCCGGCGGGAAGCTCGACTACTACCTGAACCGCTCGCTCGACTACGAGCTGGGCCCGTGCCAGGCAGGGCGCCGCTCCACGACCGTGCGGGTCAGGCTCACCAACGACGTGCCGCGCGGGCCGCTGCCCTCCTACGTCACCGACAGGCTCGACGCTCCTTCGCGTCCCCGTCCGATCGGCTCCAACCTGTTGTGGGTGTCGCTGTACGCCGGGGTCGGGGCCGAGATCAGGGCGGTGTCCGTCGACGGCGACCGGGTCAAGGTCATCAGGGAGGTCGAGCGCTCGCATCCGGTGTACTCGACCTTGCTGGAGTTGGACCCCCGGCAGTCGCGGACACTGCGGTTCGATCTCGTGGAGCCCGCCTCCGCGGAGCCGCCGGTGGTCCCGGTTCAGCCCCTGGTCCGCCCGCAGTACACCCGGATCACCCCCGACGCGCGGGGGTGCGCTCGCTGATGACCGCGGTGCCCGACAGGTCGGCCGGGATCGTCCCTCCCCTGCCTCCCGGGCACGCGGGCTGCGCTCCACGATGCTGGAGAGACGCGGGGGCGGCGCCCGCCGAGCCGCAGGAGACGCGTTTCCGCATCCTGTTCGTGTGCACGGGCAACATCTGCCGCTCTCCGCTGGCGGAGCGGCTCACCAGGTCGGCTCTCGGGCCGTGCCCGGCGGTCGAGGTGATCAGCGCGGGGACCGGCGCCGAGCGGGGGAGACCGATGACCGAGCGCGCACAACGGGTGCTCGCCCGGTTCGGGGCGGACCCCGGAGGCTTCCGTTCCCGCCCCCTGACCCCTGAGCTGGTCGCCGCGGCCGATCTCGTGCTCACCGCCGCCTCGGAGCACCGCGCCAGGACGGTGGAGATGCACCCCCTGGCCGCCGCGCGGACGTTCACCTTGGCCGAGTTCGCCATCCTGGCCCTGGCCGTGCCGGCCGAGGTGGTCACCTGCCACCGGGATGCCGTGCACAGGGCCCGCGCGCTGGTCGCCGAAGTGAGGGCGCTGCGCGGGCGGGTCCGGGTGGACCGGCCCGACATCGCCGACCCCTACGGCGGCCGCTCGCGGGCCTACCGGGTGGCGGGACGGCGGATCGCGGAGTCGCTCGCCGTCCCACTCGAGTTGCTCACACGTTCACCGGGGTCTTGACCTCGGCCCTGGCCCGGTAGCCGTACCCGTACCCGTAGTACGCCGCGCGCTTGCCCGGCGCGAAGTTGAGCACCGCCCCGACGAGACGGGCGTTGATCGAGGACAGTGTCTCGACGGCCCGGACGAGATGCTCCCGCCGGGTCTTTCCGTATCGGGCGACGAGCAGCGTTCCGTCGCAGATGGCCGCGAGCGCCGCGGCGTCGGTGATGGGGAGCAGCGGCGGCGCGTCGACGATCACGATGTCGTGGTCGTCCACGAGCTGGGAGAGCACCGCGCGCATCCCGCGCGAGCCGAGCAGTTCGCTCGGGTTGGGGGGAATCTGGCCGCCGGGCAGCACGGACAGGCTCGGCTCGCCCCAGGTCTGGATGACGTCCTGCAGGCGCGCCTTGTCGATCAGCACGTCGGTGAGACCGACCGAGCCCTCGATCCCCAGGTAGTCCGGGATGCGCGGGCTGCGGAGGTCGCCGTCCACCAGGATCACCCGCCATCCGGCCTGGGCCAGCGTGATCGCGAGGTTGGCCGAGGTGGAGGACTTCCCCTCACCCGGCAGGCAGCTCGTGACCACCAGCGATTTGGGCTGCCGGTCGACTCCGATGAACTGCAGGTTGGTGCGCAGCGAGCGGTATGCCTCCGACCTGGTCGACCGGCCGTTCTCCCGGACGATCAGGGGGAACCGGCGAGCGTCCCTCTCATAGGTGATCACCCCGAGGACCGAGCTCCTGGACATCTGCTGCAGGACCTCGGAGGTCTTGACGGTCGTGTCCAGACGGTCGCGGACGACGAGTGAGCCGAACGCGAGCAGCAACGCGATCAGCACGGCGAGCGCGATGTTCACCAGAGGACGGGGGCTGACCGGGGTCCTCGGGACGTCGGCCGGGTCCACCACTGTGATCTTGACCGTGGGCGAGCTCTTGGGCGTGGGCCGCTCGATCTGGTCGATCAGCCGGGCGAACCTGTCGCCCAGGGCGTTGGCCAGGCGGGCGGCGCGTGCGGGATTCCCGTCGGTGACCATGGCCCGGAGCAGCATGGTGGCCGGTATGGCCTCCGCCTTGACGCCGGCCTGCAGCCGCCGGACGTCCTCGCCTCCGGCGATCTGGCTGATCACCCGGCGGCTGGTCAGCAGGTTGGCGTAGGACTGGACCCTTTGCGTCGACAACATGCCCGCCTGGTACGCGGTGGTGAGACTCCCTACCTTGTCGTAACCGGAGACCATCATGGTGATCGTGGCGACGTACTTCGGCGGTGTCTTCGCCGTCACGACAAGCGCTGCGCCCACCGAGAGGACCAGCGACAGGATGACAAGCGGCCAGTTCCTGCGCGCGAGTCGTATGAAGTGGAGCAGATCCACCGGATCATCGCCGCCTTTCGGTGATCTTCGGAAGATTTTCGAGGAGTTGGGCAGGGGGGTACACGCTGACGCCCTGCAGCAGGGAGATGAGGATGGTGGCGATCCCGCCCACCACGATCGCCGCGGTGAGCGGCGGGATCCAGCTGAGAGCGACGGCCAGGCAGAGCGCACCGGGCAACGCCGTGATCATGCCGAGGGTCGCGGGAACCGTCCGCGCGCCGAGGCCGACCCGGCGGAGCCGGTGGGAGACATGGTCGGTGCCGCCTGACAGCGGCGAGCGACCCGCGCGTATCCGGGACACGAGTACGACCACGGTGTCGACGACCGCGACGAAGGTCCACAGGAGCAGCCCGGCCACGGTCATGACGACGCTCTGGCCCGCCACGAGGACTATCGCGGAACAGGTGAGAACGAACCCGATGAAAAGGGAGCCGGTGTCTCCCATGAATATCTTCGCGGGCGGCCAGTTGTGCGCCAGAAAGCCCAGGCACGCGAACGCCAGGGTCCCCAAGAGCACCGCGAAGGAACCCTGGGAGTTCACGAGGGCCGCTCCGCCGAGGAAGGCGGCGGTGACCGTGCCGACGGTGCCCAGCACTCCGTCCATGTTGTCCAGCAGGTTGAAGGAGTTGGTCATCAGGACGATCCACATGACCGTGATGGGTTTGTCGACCCATGTCTGGGTCAGCGTGATGTGGACGCCGGAGAGCACGACCCCGCTCGCCGCCACCGCCTCCACGGTCAACCGGGTGACCACGGGCAGCGACGCGACGTCGTCGATCAGGCCGAGCGCGGCGACCGCCGTCGCGGCCACCAGGATCACGGTGATCCGCCGGTCGGAGAGCCCGAGCGCCACGGCCGCGGGAATGACCGTGCTGAGGACGATGGCGATTCCGCCCAGGTAGGGGGTCGGATGGTGGTGTGCCTTGTGCCCGCCGGGACGGTCGGTGAGATCCCACCGCAGTGCGAGGCGCCTCAGCGGCGGGGCGGCCGCCGCGCTCAGCAGGCAGGCGGCCGCGGCGGCCAGGGTGATCGTTCCGTTCACCGCGTGGACACCTCGAGATCCTCGCGGGCCTCACTGATGATCTCGGTCAGCATCGTGTCCAGGTCGCGGCGGGGCGTCCAGCCGGTCAGCTCCCGCAGCTTGGTGGTGTCGGGAACTCTGCGGGTCATGTCCTCGAAGCCATGTTCGTAGGCCTCGTGGTAGGGGATGAGATCGATTCCGGACGTGGATCCCACGCGCTCGATGATCAGCTTGGCCAGTTCCAGCATGCTGATCTCGTCGGCGGATCCGACGTTGAAGGTCTGCCCGATCGCGGACTCGTCGTCGAGCAGGCGAAGAAACGCGTCGACGGCGTCCGCGACGTGGACGAAGCAGCGGGTCTGGGTCCCGTCGCCGAAGACGGTGAGTGGTATGCCGTTGAGCGCCTGCCGCACGAGGCGGGGGATGACCATGCCGTAGGCCGGGCTCTGCCGTGGCCCGACGGTGTTGAACAGCCTCACGATGATCGTCGGCAGGCCGCGTTCCTTGTGGTAGGCGTTGGCGAGGATCTCGTCGACGGCCTTGGCGGTGCTGTAGGCCCATCGCACCACGGCAGGGCTCCCGAGGACGCGGTCGGAGTTCTCCCGCAGGGGCCCGGAGGAGTTCTTGCCGTAGATCTCGCTGGTGCTGGTGACGAGGATCTTACGGCGATAGCGGTGCGCCGCCTCGATGACGATCTCCGACCCGCGGATGTTGGTGGTCAGAGACCGCAGCGGCTGGTCGACGATCAGCTTGACACCGACGGCGGCGGCGAGGTGCACGACGACGTCACACCGGTGGACCAGCTCGTCGACCACCAGCTCGTCCAGGACGGACCCCTGTACGAACCGCAGTCTTGGGTGTGGACGGAGATTGCCCAGTCGTCCGGTGGACAGATTGTCCACGACCACGACGCAATCACCGCGAGCGAGCAACGCGTCGGCCAGATGCGAGCCGACGAAGCCGCTCCCTCCTGTGATCAGATAGGTGTTCCCTATTTGGGTGCTCACCGACTTCTCCCATTACATGTGCGAGGCTGATTGGGAACTCATCGCCTGGTCGAACCAGGTCACGGTCATGCGGAGTCCGCCGGCCAGCGTCATGGGACGCACGCCGGGGAAAAGCCGGCGGAGCAGGCGGGTGGAGGCCTGGGACTCGCGGATGTCGCTCGCCCGTGGTGGGAGGAACGTCGTGTCGATCCGCCGGCCGAGCACCTCGGCCAGGACGTCCTTCAATTCCAGCAACGTGACGCGGGTGCCGAACGCGAGGTTCACCGGCTTGTCGCTCGTCACCCGCTGGAGGGTCGCCTGGACGAGGACGTCGGTCACCGATCCCACGTAGGTGAAATCCCGCGACTGGCGCCCGTCGCCGTGGACCGGCACCGGGCGGCCCTCGAGCGCCGCCGACACGAACGCCGGGATGACGGCCGCGTAGGCGTGCCCCGCCGGCTGCAGGGGACCGTAGACATTGAAGAAGCGCAAGGGCAGAACCGGCAGGCCGAAGCTCTCCGCGTACGCCAGGGCGTAGGCCTCCGTCGCGAGCTTGCTCACGCCGTAGGGGCTGAGCGGCCGGGTGGGGAGGTCCTCGTGCTTGAGCGGCTCCCTGCAGGCGCCGTAGACCGAGGAGGAGGACGCGAGGATCACGTGGGGCCTGGTCGCCCGGCAGGCCTCAAGGACCTGAAGGGTGCCGGTGGTGTTGACGGCATGGGTGGCCAGGGGATCGTCGAGGGACCGCGGCACCGAGGCGCGCGCGGCGAGGTGGACGACCGTCGTGGCGTCGGAGACCAGGGGCCGGAGCACATCCGGGTCCAGGATGCTGCCCAGCACGAAGTCCACACCCAGGTGGTCGATGTTGTGCAGCCCCCCGCTGCTGAGGTCGTCCAGCACGGTGATGGCCTCGACCTCCGGCCGGCGCCTGAGCGCATCGCAGAGGTTGGCGCCGATGAACCCGGCGCCACCGGTGATGAGGATTCTCACATGTGGCTCGTCTCTGGGGCCGTGCGCCGCCGGGACGCGCCGTGGAGGGTCCGGTAAAGCGCTTCGGTGTCGGCGACGAGGCGTTCCACGCCGAACGCGGCCGTCGTCCAGTCGCGGGCGCTCCGGCCCATCCGGTGCGCGAGCGCTTGGTCGGACAGCAGCCGGACGACGTGCGCCGCCAGCTCGTCCACGCGCGGCGCGGCGAGCAGACCGGTTTCACCGTCACGTACCACCTCGGCGACGCTTCCCACGCGGGTGGAGACGACCGGTATCCCGGCCATGCCCGCCTCGATCAGGCTCAGTGGCGCGCCCTCGTTGTCGGACGTCAGCAGGACCACATCGGCCCCGGCGTAGACGGTCTCGACATCGGCTCTCCAGCCGAGCAGATGGAAGGATCCGCGGATGGGGCGGATCCACCGTTCCACCTCTTCGAGCAGTTCGCCGCCTCCGCAGATGATGAACCGGCAGTCGGGCACGCGCCGTAGCACCGCCTCGGCCACGGCCACGAGCCGGTCGGGCCGTTTGATCCGGGTCAGCCGGCCGACGTACGCGACGACCGGTGCGCCGACGGAGAGCCCCAGAGCGTGGCGAGCCCCGGCGCGGCCGGGAACCGGGCCGAGCCGCACCCCCGGTGGGATCACGACGTACTGCTCCGGCCGCCCGATCCCGGCCTGGAGGAGGTCGTCACGGATCTGGGAGCCGACGGTCACCAGCCGGTCGGACATGGTGGCGAGGAACCGTTCCGCACGCACGTACGCCCAGCGCTTGGGGCTGGAGAAGTATCCGTCCAAGAGGTGGCCGTGGAACACGTGGATCCTGGCCGCTCCGACACCGGAGACCGTGACCGCCATACGGCCGAGAGCGCCCGCCTTGGTCGTCCGGGTATGCACGATGTGCGGCCGGAAGGCGCGCATGGCGCCGGCCAGCCTGTGGAAGGCGCGGAGGTCTCCGGCCGGGTCGATGGACCGGCCGAGGCCAGGCACCCGGTGGACCTGGACGGCCACCTTCCGCAACCGGAGGCGGTCCTCCTCGCCATTGTGGACGTCACCGGTGTACAGACGATGGTCGAACTCCTCCTGGTCGAACAGCTCGCAAAGCCCCGACACCTGGGTGGCGGGGCCGCCTACGTTCATCCGGGCGATGATTTCCATGACACGAATCGGACTGGTCACATCCGAGAAGCTAGCTCGCCGTTTGATCTGTTCGCCCTCACTGTCGTGGTAGCGGCGAAATATTTTCCCTATCCCTACCCGGGCATGATCGAAACGCATTCCCGGAGGGTCGCTGACCTCATAAGCCGGCGAACATCGGAGGCAGGCGGAGGCAGCGGCACAAGCATCGTGATTCACGTGATGAGCACCCGGTTGCCGAGTCCGAAATCGGTATTCCATCGGGCTTAGCGCTCATCACGGATGGATCCCACGGATTGCCGTCAAAAGGTCACGGCGCCGTATTCAGACCCGGTAAAAAGAAGTCGCAAACAAAGGTAATGGTCGAACGGGGCTCGTCCGCCGCGAGCGCCGTCGCTTGTGCTTCGGCGCTAGCGTCTGCCCCGAAGGGTTCCACACCGGCGGCTCAGGCGGATCGCTGGACGTTGCGGTCCTACATCGAGGCGAATTAAGGGTACTTCTCATGGAATATGTCGTCGTCGCCGCCGCGGCATTGGCTCTCATATGGCTGGTCCACGCGACCTTGGACGGGCAGTCGGTCCAGCGTGTGCTGCCGGTGCTCCTCATCGCGTTCGCCGTCCGCCTGGCGATCCATGTCCTGGTGATGCAGAACCATGTCATCGAATACGGCGGCGACAACATCACCTACGAGTCGAGGGCCATGGAGGTCGTGGCGTTCTGGAAACGCGAGGGATTCCAGTTCGTGACGGCCGACGACATCGGCTCGCTCTATTCCGCGGCAGTGCCCTGCAATGTCTTCGCGCTCGTCATCTACCTGTGCGGAGGCCCCGCCCCGCTGGCCTGCACGGCCGTTGTCGCGCTGCTCGCCTGCGCGCTGTGCCTGATCATGTACAAGCTCGCCGGTCTGGTCGGCGCCGACCGGCGCGTGGCCTTCTGGCTGCTCTCCCTGACGGCGTTCATGCCGGCGTTCCTGCTGCACACCTCCGACATGTTCAAGGAGGGGTTCAACGCGTTCCTCGTCGTGGCCTCACTCGGCCTGGGAGTCTCCAACCTGCGGCGTTTCGACCCGCGAAAAGTGCTCCTGCTGGCGTTGTCGTTGTGGGCGCTGTGGTACGTGCGCCCGTACATGGTGTTCATGTGCGCGATGCCGATGCTCCTCGGCTTCGCCGGTGTCAGGCGAGCGTTCTCCCTGCGCGGCATGTTCGTGCTGATGACACTGCTGATCGTGCTTCCCTTCGGGAACCTCGGTGACAGCGCACCGGTCGAGGCGATGCAGCACCAGCTGGATTACGGCCAGTCGGAGACCTTTCGGCAGAGCAACGCCATCGGCGGTTCGGGGGTCACCTTCGACGACGGCGGCAACCCCTGGAACCAACTCGGGCTCAAGGTGGTCTACACGCTCCTTTCCCCGTTCCCCTGGACGGACGGCAGCCTGACACTGCAGCTGGGCAAGCTCGATGCGCTCATCTGGTACTTCCTCCTTTACAGCGCGGTGCGTGGAACCGTCTGGCTGTGGCGCCACGATCGAGCGACCGCCTGCTATCTCCTTCTGTTCATCGTTCCCAGCACCATCGTCTACGCGACCACCATGGCGAACGTCGGCCTCATCTTCCGCCAGCGCATACCGATCGTCATGGTCACGAGCCTGCTGGCCGCGGTCGCGTGGTCCACGGCGGCCAGGCGTGACCGGGGCCGCCCGGTTCCGGCGACACCAGGAGGCGGCCGTCAGCCCGTCCTCGGCGGTGGCCCGCGATGAGGCGGAGGCCCCAGACGAGTGGTCTTCACGTGTGCGAGGTCGTCAAGACCCTCGACATGGGGGGCGTCGAGGTACTTCTCGTCGAGCGGCTCCGGCAATCCCGTAAGAGGAACAACCGCTACACGGTCGTGTGTATGCGGGCTGCGACCTGCGAGCTGATCGACCAGCTGGAACACCTCGGTGTCGACGTCGTCGACCTCGGGTCACGGGCTCGGCTCCTCGCCTGCGTCAGGCTGGTCACGACCGTTCGCCGTCTCGCGCCCGATGTCCTCAACGTGCACTCCCCGCTGCCCGCCTTCATCCTGCGGCCGTTCGCCCGGCTCGGCCGCCGGCGCCCGGTCATGGTCTCGACCGTCCACTACATCCGCGACGACCTTCTCAGGGCCCGGCGGCCGGACGCGCTCCTCGGACGCGTCACGACCAGGGCCAGCACGTTCCTCGACTGCCTGACCCGGCGCCTTGACGACCAGATCGTGGCGGTGTCCTCTCGGGTCGCACTGTCGTCCACCCGGGGGGCCCGCCCGGTGCTGACCCGTGTCCACGGCGTGGACGTCGCCGAGCAGCGGTTCTGGGTGGAGCGGCGCGACGCGGTCCGGCACGAGTTCGCCGTGCCGGAAGGGGCGTTCCTCGTGGTCTGCGTCGCCAACTTCAGGCCGGAGAAGAACCACTCACTGTTGGTCCGGGCCGCGGCTCGGGTCCTCCTGACCCGCGCGGACGCCGTCTTCCTCCTGGTCGGGGACGGCGCTCTGCGGGACCAGGTCGCCCGCGACATCGAGCGGCACGGGGTCGGCGGTCAGGTGCGCATCCTGGGCCGGGTGCCGGGGGCGAAGAGGCTGGTCGCGGCGGCCGACCTGGTGGTGCTGAGCTCGCTTCACGAGGCACTCCCCGTGGTGATCATGGAGGCGCTCGCGGCGGGGGTGCCGGTGGTGTCCACCGAGGTGGGAGGCATCGGCGAGCTCGTCCACTCGGGCCACAACGGTATCCTGACGGATCCCGGGTCGTCCGGGGCGCTGGCGGCGGGCATCCTTGAGGCGATGGAGCCCGCGACGCATCGCCGGCTACGCGGGGCCGCGAACGCCGGCTCGGCGACCGTGGACATGGCCGGCACGGCCGAGTGGTTCGAGGACCTGTACGAGGAGCTCGCGCGGACGACGCGTCACCTTTGAGAGCGTCACCTTTGAGAGCGTCACCTTTGAGAGCGGCGGCGGTCTCACCGCCGCACGTGGGCCGCACAGTGCTCCGCCGTGTCCGCGCGGTCGCACGCCGGCGCCGATATCCGCTGGAGCAAGGCCATCCAGACGGCTGTGCCGATACCGGAGACGAGCAACGTCCCCCAGGCGAAGGAGAGCGCGGTCTGGAGGGCGCCTGAGGAGGCCCGGTCGGCGATGAGGAGGGCGCCGAGGAGGAGGACCCCTTCGGCCGCGAGGTAGGCGAGCCGCCAGCCCGGCCTGCCGAGGGCCAGGGGCAGCACGTTGGACCAGCACACGATTCCCTTGACGCATGCCGCCGCGACGAGCGCCGCCGCCACGGTGCCGATCCCGGCGTACTCCCGCCCGTAGACCAGGCGCAGGACGTCGCCGATGACCGGGAGCACGACGAGGAGTGTCAGGACCCCCGCCACGGTGAGCAGGGCGGTCGCGCGCAGGAGGTCCCTGCGGGCCAGAGTCCTCTCTTCTCCCGCCGCTGCGGCGCGGGCGAGGCGGGGATGCAGCATGGACGCGACGGGCATGACCAACGTGGAATACAGCCGGCCAGGGGCTGATGCGATCTTGATGATGGTCACGAGGGTGGAGCCTCCGAGCAGTCCCGCGACCGTCAGGATCCCCGAATCAGACACCTCGGCCAGTGCGGACCCGCTGGACGCCTTCACGGTGAAGGCGACCAGACCCGCCGGTATCGGGACCTTGGCCGCCGACGGCCCGATCTCCGCGAGCAACCTGCGGGTGCCCAGCGTGCCCACCACCATGGCGGTCGCCACCGAGCCCAGTGCCTGGCCGATCAGATAGCCCAGGGGGCCGCCGGTCAGAAGCCCGCCCAAGGCCAGGAGGAACGCGAGGATCGCGCAGCCCACCCGGAGCAGTCCGAGATCATGCAGCCGGTTGGACAACGGGAAGGCGGCGCGGACGGCGCCGTTTGCCGCCAGGGATCCGCGTGCGACGAACGCGAGAGCGAGCATGAGCGCGAGGTCGGTGCTCACAAAGCCCAGCAGGCGCGCTGTCAGCACCCCCGCGAGACAGACGCCGATCGCGCTCACGCGGATCGTCAGATCCCAGCGGAGCAGCCGCGTGAACAGCGCGAAACCCTGCCCGGTCCGCCGCTCTTCGAGGGGGACGTATCGCTGGACCGTGTTGTCCAGACGAGGGTCGCACAGCAGGAAGCAGACGCTCGCCACCGATTGGGCGAAGATGACCTGCCCTGAAATCGCGGTGTCGGTCATCCGCACCAGAGCGACCAGGCCCAGCGAGGACAGGACGGCCTCGACCAGGCCGGCGGCGGCCAGGAAGGTGAACGTCCGCAGATGGCGCCCGGCGGGCGGGCGGACCCGGCCGACCGTGTGATCGAGCGGGCTCACCATGGTCTACGGGCGCGGCTTGCCGGGGAGCCGGCCGTATCTCCCTTCATGACGTCTCCGTGTACAGGCGCGGCCTGCCGGGCATGAGGTTCATGTAGCGTTCCTCGACGCGGCCCGCCACCACCGACCAGTCGAGGGCCGACGCGGCTCGCCTGCCGCGTTCGATCAGTCGCGCACGGGATGTCTCGTCGTCTAGCACCGCTCGCAGCTGCGCCACCAGGGCCGCGACGGACCCGCTGCGGAAGGTGCGATACGCGCGTGGCTCGATGACCGGCCCGAGTGAGGCGTCGGAGGAGACGATGACGGGGGTGCCCAGCGCGAGGGCCTCCAGAGCGGCGGTGGGGATTCCCTCCCCGATGGAGGGCAGCCTGCGTGAGGAGAGCACGAAAACCTGGGCGCGGCTCACCAGCGAGTAGACGCCGTCCTCGGAGAGGTGCCCGGCGAACCGGATCCCGGAGCCTGTTCCCGCGAGCCTTTCGAGTGCGGTGCGCTCGTCGCCGTCGCCGACGATGACCAGGCGCGCGTCGGGATGGTCGGCGCGCAGCTCGTGGAAGGCCTCGATCGTCAACGCATGGTTCTTCACCTTGTTCAGAGAGCCGACACTGACGATCAATCCTGGTTCGACGGGCTTCCGCCCGCGGAACCAGGTGACGCGGTCGAGATCGAGGCCGCTGGACATCGTGTAGATCTTGTGGGCCGGTACACGCGCTCTGACCAGGTCCTCCGCCGGCCGGCCGCCTATGGCGACGAATTCGTCGACGTGGCGGAAGGCGTACGGCATGATCCGCCGGTGGCGCGTCGTGAGCGCTCCGTGGACGGTGAGCATCAGAGGCACCCCCAGTCGCCGGGCGGCGGATCCGAGGGCCAGCGCCTCGCGGTGGTCGCCGTGCAGGTGGACCACGTCGAGGTCTCCGGCGTGAGGCAGCGCACGCGCGCACTCCATGCCGAAGGCGACCACGTCGGACCTCCTGGAGACGGTACGGCTGAGACGGTTCGGCACAAGGGGCAGAGTCTCGACGCCGTCCGGCGCCACCCCCCGCCTGTGGGCGACGACCACCCTGTGGCCGTGGCGGAGCTGCTCATGGGTGAGGCGTTGGATGTGACGTTCAAGGCCGCCGGGCTCTGGCGGGAGGCGATATCCGATATGCAGAATTCGCATGGCAACCACTTTCGGATGGATCTCCGGCGGCGTCGCGCCCGGAGGTCGGACAGGAGATTCGATCGGCCCGCCGGCGCGAGCCCCGCCGTACGGGCCCCGCATGCCAGAGGCCGCGGATCACTTCAGCTCGTACACGGTGTAGTCGCCGGACCGGAAGGCGAATCTTCCGGCAGCGGGGTTCTGGACGGTCCGGCTTCCTTCGAAGAACAGCCAGCGCACGCCGTAACGGTCGCGCAGGCGCTGGAAGGCGGCCTCGGAGGGCGCCGTGAAGGCCGCGTCGTTCGCCCCGAGCAACTCCTGGTCCCAGAAGGGAATGTGCTCCGGCGACTGTCCCTGATGCCAGCGGCGCAGATTGGCCGCGGTGTACGTCCATCCCTCGACCAGTACGCGCCGCTCGCTCAGCGCGGCCACCCAGAAGTGGCGGCTGTCGCATGGGTCCTCGTATCCCCAGCGGCAGTGGGCGTTCGTGGCCACCAGGTCGTCCGGATCCGAGTGGTCGCGGAGCCACCGCCCGGCGGTCAGGGCGCCCGGAGGGACCGCCGGCGCGGCCACGGGAACGGCCGCCACCTGAGGGTCGTGCCCGGCGAGGCGGCCCACGGTCGACAACACGCGCGCGTGCAGGTCGGCGGGCAGTCCGATGGCCGTGAGCATGGTGGTCACCAGAGCCCACGCGCGAAGGGCTCCCCTTGTGGCGATCAGGACCACCGACACCACGACGGCGACGGCCGACAGGGCCACGTAGGGACGGTACAGAATCGTGTCCGCCTGGCCCGGGCTCAGGGGCACCCTGACCCCGCAGGCGACAGGGATCAGGTAGACGGCGATCACCCCCGCGCCGGCCGAGCACAGCACCGACCTCTGCGAGACCCGCGCTCGCCGCAGCAGGACGAGCAGCCCATGGACCGTGACGGTCACCAGATAGGGGTAGGCGCCCCAGAGGAAGAAGAGCTGGCTCCGGCCGGGATGCCCGAGCAGGAACATCGTGCCGAGGCCCGTCGCGCCGATGCCCAGCATGAGGACCACTCCGGGCCGTCCGAGCGAACGCGGCCTGCTCGCCAACCCAAGGACGCCGCACAGCACGACGAACCAGCACAGTACGTATATGAGAGTGATGCCGGTGACCGCCGCCACCGGCGGGTCGGCCTGGTCCCCCAGCCCCGTCAGCTCACCCCATGTCGTGCGCATGGTGAAGAGAGGGGAGACCACCAGACCCTGCCGGACGCCGCCGAAAAGGACGAATTGTGCATAGAGGCAGAGTGTCGTCGTCATGCCGAGGGCCGCGAGCGCCGGCCAGGGCGCGCGGCGCCGCCTGACCGCCTCCACCACGGTCACCACCACCAGACCCGCCGCGAGCAGCGGCAGATAGGACGCCTTGGCCCCCATCACCGCCAGGAGGAAGACGCCGAGCAGGACCCACGTACCGGGGGTCTGCCGCCGGCCCGTGAGGACGTCCATGAGGATGAGGACGACCGGGGCGAACAGGAGGGCGCCGAAGGTCAGGGTAGGACTCGTCCACGCGAGGTCGGGCACGCCTCCCCACGTGAACGACCCGTTCGTGCCCAGGTACAGGCTCGGCACCGCGACGAAGATCGTGCCTGCCGCGGTCAGCGCCCCTCCGGCCCACGAGCCGGTGACGCGCCGTCCGGTCATCCCCAGCAGGACGACGAGAGCGGCCAGCATGGGCAGCATGGCCAGGCGGAACACCAGCACCAGAGGCTCCACACCGGTGATCCAGCTCGCCGCCGCGAGGTGCGCGTAGACGAACCAGTGGTACAGCAGGGGTTCGCCGGCCACCATCGGTACCATTGGGGGCACGTGGTGCTTCAGCTCACCGACCAGAGCCAGGTGGAACGGCATGTCGATGGAGGCGGCGCCGAGCTCCGGCCACGTGATGGCATGAGTACGGAAGAAGGTGAGAGCGCTCCAGACGAGGAGGAACGCGAAGAGCAGTGCGAGGCACCATGACCACCAGAGAGGCGCTCGTCGCGCCTCGCGCGCGCCTCGCCAGTGCGGCCGCAGGCGGGGGACGCCGGCGAAGAGCACAGAGACGGCGATCGGCCACACCAGCACGAGCAATGGCATCCCGACGGCGCGTGCGCCGATGTAGAGGATGACCTCCACGCTGTAGCCGAGGGTCACCCCCAGTGCGATCTCCTCCGCCCGCGTGCGCGCTCCGCCGTACAGGGCCCGGACGAGCAACGTGCCGGGAAGGGCCAGCCCCAGCGCGACGTAGAGGCCGAAGGCGGCCATGTCCGGCACGGAGACGCCGTACCGGCGCAGCACCACCGCGACGAGAACCAGCATGGACAGCCCTGGCAGCCACGCCGGGAGGTGGGGCGGCCTCCGGCGTGGCTCGTGCGCCTGGGCGGGTCTCACCGGTTCGAGCGCGCTCGCCGCCGGGCCCTGAACGGGCGGAGTGTGGGCCATGGGTGCAAGCTTGGCGACGCTGTGACCCCGGGGCAGCGTGGACGCCCGCGCCCGGCGATGTCCTTGTCACTCCTTTATCCGCGCCAAAAGGAGATGCCACCCATCGCGGTACGCGGCGGTGGTCGCCCGCGCGTACGGGGAGTGATCACTCCTTCGCGGGTGCCAAGGAGGGCGAGTGGCATACCGCATCGGCCGGGACGGCACCGCTCGGGGCCGCATGTGCCCGGTGCCAGAGCTCGAACTGCAGGAGCGTCCACAGACGAGAGCCGTGATCGCCGCCGTCGAGGTGCCGCCGGAGCAGATCGCGGACCGTTGACTGCCTGAACAGGCCCCTGGCGCGGGCGGTGTCGTCGGTGAGCACGTCATGGGCGAGCTCACGCAGCTCGCCGCGCAGCCAGGCGGCGAGGGGAACGCCGAACCCCTGCTTCGGATAGCGCATCAGCTTCTCCGGCAGCCAGGGGGCGACGGCCCGTTTGAGCAGCACCTTGGTCTGGTCGCCGCGCACCTGGTACGCGGCGGGGAGGCGTGCCGCCCACTCCATCAGATGATGGTCGAGAAAGGGGGAGCGGGCCTCCAGGGAGTTGGCCATGGTCGTGATGTCGACCTTGACCAGCAGGTCGTGGGGGAGGTAGGTGAGGGTGTCCACGTCGAGGACCCGGCCGAGGTCGGAGTCCGCCGATGAGGCGTCGAAGGCATCCTCCAGCAGCCCGTAGCTGTCCACGCCTGCCAGCCGCTCTCGGAGCGCGTCGCCGTAGATCTCCCACTTCTGCTCCGGTGTGAAGCACGACATCAGGCGCGGATAGCGCCGTGCGGGAGGCGTCGCGGCGAACTGCAGCGTCCGGCCGAAGGGGCGCGGCCCGGATCGGTCATCCTGATGCACGAAGGCGGCTCCGCGACCCTGCGGGCCCTGCCGAAGACGCTCAAGGCTCTGGCGTCGC
>NZ_JBEZFH010000134.1:0-20370 GCF_040649355.1 Sphaerisporangium sp. NPDC049002
GGGGGGGGGGTGCTGGCGGTGGGTGCGCGTGCGATCTCCTCGTTCGGGCGGGTTCGTCGTCGTTTCCGGGCAGGTGATCCGCACACGCGGTGGACTGCGCCGGGTGGTCCCCGCCTTCGATGCCGGATCGCCCTATGAGCCGGCTTTCTGGAAGTCCGCGGCCATCAGGCGTCGCGGTTTCGCAGCACCGGGCGCAGCAGGTCGAGTACGGAGGCGTCCTCGATGGTGGAGGGGGCCGGCTCGTCGGTGCCGTCGGCGATGCCCCGCATGGTCTTGCGAAGGATCTTGCCCGAGCGGGTCTTGGGCAGGCCCGGGACGATGTCGATCCGCCTCAGGCTCGCCACCGCCCCGACCTGGTCGCGGACCAGCCGTACCAGCTCGTCGCGCAGTGTGCCGGGGTCGGCCTGGACGCCGCTCTTGAGTACGACCAGCCCGCGCGGCACCTGCCCCTTCAGCTCGTCGGCGACGCCGATCACCGCGCATTCGGCCACGGCGGGATGCCCCGCCAGCACCGCCTCCATCGAACCGGTGGACAGGCGGTGCCCGGCCACGTTGATGACGTCGTCGGTGCGGCCCATGACGAACAGGTAGCCGTCCTCGTCGAGGTGGCCGCCGTCGCCGGTCAGGTAGTGGCCGGGATAGGCCGACAGGTAGGACGCGACATAGCGCTCGTCGTCCTGCCAGAGCGTGGGAAGCGTGCCGGGAGGGAGCGGCAGGCGCAGGCAGATCGCGCCCTCCTCGCCCGGGGCGCAGACCCCGCCGTCCGGATCGAGGACCCGCACGTCGTACCCCGGCACGGGGACCGTGGGGGAGCCGGGCTTGATCGGCATGGGGGCGAGGCCGCGCAGGTTGGCGGCCACCGGCCAGCCGGTCTCCGTCTGCCACCAGTGGTCGACCACGGGCACGCCCAGGTTCTCCGTGGCCCAGTGGTAGGTGTCCGGATCGAGCCGCTCGCCGGCCAGGAACAGCGTCCTGAGCGATGAGATGTCGTATTTGGCGAGGAGCGCCGCCGACGGGTCCTCCTTCTTGATCGCCCGGAACGCCGTCGGCGCGGTGAACAGCGCGTTCACGCCGTGGTCGGCGATCACCCGCCAGAAGGCCCCCGCGTCCGGCGTGCCCACCGGCTTGCCCTCGTAGAGGACCGTCGTCGCGCCGAGGAGCAACGGGCCGTACACGATGTAGGAGTGGCCGACCACCCAGCCGACGTCGGAGGCCGCCCAGAACACCTCGCCCGGCGCGATGTCGTAGACGTTGCGCATGCTCCACAGCAGCGCGACCGCGTGGCCCCCGTTGTCGCGCACCACACCCTTGGGCTTCCCTGTGGTTCCGCTGGTGTAGAGGATGTAGAGCGGGTCGGTGGCCGCGACCGGCACGCAGCCGGCGGGGACCGCCGCGGCCATCGCCTCGTCCCAGTCGAGGTCCCGGCCGGGCACCAGCGTCGCGGGGGCCTGCTCACGCCGCAGGATGACGCATGCGGCGGGCTTGTGCCCGGCGAGGTCGAGCGCGCCGTCCAGCATCGGCTTGTACGGCACGATCCTGGCGGGCTCGATGCCGCATGAGGCGGACACGACGACCACCGGCCGGGCGTCGTCGATGCGCATGGCCAGTTCGCGGGGGGCGAAGCCGCCGAACACCACCGAGTGGACGGCCCCGAGGCGGGCGCAGGCGAGCATGGCGACCACGGCCTCGGGCACCATCGGCATGTAGACGACCACCCGGTCGCCCCTGCCGACGCCGAGCCCCCTGAGCACCCCGGCGAACAGCGCCACCTGCGACAGCAGCTCCGCGTAGGTGTACGTGCGGGCCGTGCCGGTGACGGGACTGTCGTAAACCAGGGCCGCCTGGTCGCCCCGCCCACCGTCCACATGCCTGTCGAGCGCGTTGTGGCAGGTGTTCAGCTCCCCGCCGCTGAACCACCGGTAGAACGGTGCCCCCTCCGCGTCCAGCACCTTGTCGGGGGCGCGGTCCCAGCTCACGGCCTTGGCGGCGTCGCCCCAGAAGCCGTCGGGATCGGTGATGGCATTCGCGAAGACCTCCGCGTACGACATGCTCACCTGCTCACTGTCGGTTGGTCAGACGCTCGCCATCATGGCGCGCGGAGCCGGAGAACGACAGGGTCTCCGGGCGGGCGGCAGGCTCTGATCGGCCTTGGACGGTGCTGCGGAACACCGGGGCCGGCCGTCGCGGTGAGCCGTGACCCCCTCAGGACCTGAAGGTGTGGCGGTAGGTCAGCGGCGCGACGCCCACGGTCGCGTGCAGGTGCTGGCGTAGCGAGACGGCCGTGCCGAAGCCCGACCGGACGGCCACCTGGTCCACCGGCAGGTCGGTGGTCTCCAGCAGGTGGCGAGCGTGCTCCACGCGCTGGCGGCTGAGCCATCGGGCCGGGCTCAGCCCGGTCTCCTCGCGGAACCGGCGGGTGAACGTGCGCACGCTCATGCGGGCGTGCCTGGCCTGGGTGGCGAGGTCGAGCCGCTCTCCCAGCCGTTCGAGCATCCAGGCCCTGGTGGGGGCGGTGGTGGCGCCTCCGGGCTCGGGCAGGGGGCGTTCGATGAACTGCGCCTGGCCGCCCTCCCGCCAGGGCGGGGTCACGCAGCGCCGCGCCGCCCGGTTGGCCACCTCGCTGCCGTGGTCGCGCCGGACGACGTGCAGGCACAGGTCGATGCCGGCGGCGACGCCCGCCGAGGTCAGCAGGTCGCCGTCGTCGATGAACAGCACGTCGGGGTCGAGGAGGACCCGGGGGAACAGCGAACGGAACCGGTCGGCGTTCCTCCAGTGGGTCGTCGCGGGCCTTCCGTCGAGAAGCCCGGCCGCCGCCAGCACGAAGGCCCCCGTGCAGATCGACATCAGCCGGGAGCGTGACGACGCCTCCAGCAGGGCGTCGCGGACCTCGTCGTCCACGGTGCCGTCGACGAGCGGCGAGCCGCCGTGGATGCCGGGGACCACCACGGTGTCGGCCGTGCGGAGGACCGAGAGATCGTGGTCGGGCACGACGCTGAAGCCCGCCGAGCTGCGCACGGGCCGCCCGCCGGGGGTGCAGGTCACGACCTCGTACAGCCGGCGGTCCGCGGCGTCCTCGGCGATCCAGAAGACCTGGCCGGGGATCCCGAGGTCGAGGGTGGCGAAGTCGTCTAGGGCGAGGACCGCGACGCGATGAGCCATGGCCGGATTCTTTCACATATTGGCTATCAAGCCACTCGCCCGGTATGTGGGCCGGAATCCATCATTGTCGGCATGACGCTGACGATGGATGTGAAGCGGAGGCGGCGACCGCACCGGGCCTGGGTGGTGGCGGGAGTCGCCTTCGTCGCGATCGTGGGAGCCGCGGGGTTCCGGGCCACGCCCGGAGTCCTCATCACCCCGCTTGAGGAGGAGTTCGGCTGGACGCGGGGGACGATCTCGCTCGCCGTCTCGGTGAACCTGATGCTGTACGGCCTCACCGCGCCGTTCGCCGCGGCGCTGATGGACCGTCTGGGCATGCGCCGCGTCGTCGCCTCCGCGCTGCTGCTCGTCGCCCTCGGCAGCGGGCTCACGGTGTTCATGACGGCGAGCTGGCAGCTCGTCGCGTGCTGGGGCGTCCTGGTCGGGCTCGGCACCGGGTCGATGGCACTGGTCTTCGTCGCCACGGTCACCGACCGGTGGTTCGTACGGCACCGGGGCTTGGTCACCGGAGTGCTCACGGCCGGAGGAGCGGCGGGCCAGCTCGTCTTCCTGCCCGCGCTGGCCTGGATCGCCGAGGGACCGGGATGGCGGGCGGCCGCGCTGGTGGTCGCCGGGGCCGCGCTGACGGTCGTGCCGCTGGTCTGGTTCCTGCTGCGCGACCACCCGCAGGACGTCGGCCTGACCGCACTCGGAGCCGAACCCGTCCCCGCGGCCGGTGCCGCGGAGGCTCCCGGAGCCGGAGGCGTTGGGGGGCGTACGGCGCCCGTGGCGCGCAAGGGAGGGGCGGCGGTGCGGGCGGTGACCGTGCTGAGGTCGGCGGCGCGCACCCGGTCGTTCTGGTTCCTCGTGGGAGGCTTCGCCATCTGCGGCGCGAGCACCAACGGCCTGGTGGGCACCCACTTCATCCCCGCGGCGCACGACCACGGCATGCCCCAGACCACCGCGGCGGGCCTGCTCGCGCTCATCGGCGTCTTCGACGTGGCCGGGACCGTCTTCTCCGGCTGGCTCAGCGACCGGGTCGACCCGAGGCTGCTGCTGGGGGCCTACTACGCGCTGCGCGGCGCCTCGCTGCTGATCCTGCCCACCCTGTTCGCGGCGACGGCCGAGCCCAGCATGCTGATCTTCATCATCTTCTACGGCCTCGACTGGGTCGCCACCGTGCCGCCGACCGTGGCGCTGTGCCGCACGCTCCACGGCCCCGACGGCGCCGTGGTGTTCGGCTGGGTGTTCGCCTCCCACCAGGTCGGCGCGGCCATCGCGGCGGTGGCGGCCGGCGTGACCCGCGACCACCTCGGCCACTACGACGCGGCCTGGTACGGGGCCGGCCTGCTCTGCGTCCTCGCCGCCATCATGTCCCTGAGGGTGACCCGCGACGGCGGGGCGCGCGCGGGCACCGGTTCCCCGGCGGAACCGGTGGCCACCGTGGGATGAGGTCCGCGCGTACGGGCGCGAGTGTGACGGTGGTGCGTCCCAAAGGGCGGACGGGCCGGACCGGTGTGCGGCGGGGCTGAGATCCTTGGGACGTGAGCCGGCCAGACCAAAGAGTGCTTCCCCTTGTCGTCCGCATCGAGCGCGCCGATCCGCCCGAGCGCACCGACGCCCTGGAGGCGGCGGCGCTCGCCGTGCTGACCCTGCTGACCGACGAGCGCGCGGTGAGCGGCGAGTGGGCGGAGTCCGTCCAGGCGTGGGAGACCATCGGCATCAGGAAAGTGGTGCGCAGGGCCAGGGGCGTCGAGTGGCGGCGCGTGGAGGAGCTGCCCGGGATCACGGTCGCGGTGCGGTCGGCCGAGGTGCGCGTTCACCCGCCGATCCCGCTCGACGCCTGGCCGAAGGAGCTGTCCCGGCTCCAGGTCTCCGGCACCGACCTGAACGACACCGGGCCGCCGGAGCCGCCCCCGCCCGGCGCGGCGGTGCTGTGGCTCAACCCGTCGCTGGACATGTCCGCGGGCAAGGCCATGGCCCAGGCCGGTCACGCGGTGCAGCTCGCCTGGTGGGGCACCGACGAGCCCACCCGTGCCGCGTGGCACGCCGAGGGGCTGCCGGTCGCCGTACGGACCGCCGGGCCGCGCCGGTGGGCGGCGCTGGTGGACAGCGGGCTTCCCGTCGTCCGCGACGCGGGGTTCACCGAGATCGAGCCGGGTTCCCGCACGGTCGTCGCGGACGCGCCGTGGCTGCGGGCGGGCGGCCACCGCCCGGCCGGATGGGGGCCGCTGCGCAATCCGCCGCGGTAGGGCGAGGCCATTGACCGGGGGGCGAACGCGGAGGTCAGAGCGTACGCGAACCCCTGTGCGGCAGGCACTCCGTTCCCGAAGTGTGATCGGGAACTCAGACGCGCATGGGGGATTTGCCGTACGCTCCGATCGTGCCAAATGGGGTGGGTGGGAACTACGGGACCAAGGCCGTCCCAACGTATGTGACAGCGGACGCGGAGACCGCGCCGCTGCCCAAGATCACGGCCGAGGAGCCTCCTCCTCTTCCAACGCCACCGCCCGTCAAGCGCTCCCTGATCTCCAGGCTGGGCGACCTGCCGATGCGTGTCATCTACCGCGGCGTCGCCTCCGCCCTCGCCGTACTCGCCGTCGTGACGGCGGGCGTCGTCTTCTTCGCGACGGGCTCGCACAAGGGCACGCCGAGCGCCGCGGGACCCACCGGAGGGGAGCCCCTGGCCACGCTGCCCGCGCCCTCGTCCGGCGCGTCCGAGGCTCCTCCGGTCTCGGCGGAGCCGTCCGCGCTCTCCGCTTCCGGGGCGTCTTCGATGCCGTCGCTCTCCGCTTCCGGGGCGTCTTCGGTGCCGTCGGTCTCCGGGTCGGCGGCGGTCGTCCCGTCGGTGCCCGCCTCGGCCTCGGGGCCCTCCGAGGTCTCCGCGCAGGGCTCGGCGTCGCCGGTGCCCACGCCCGGCAGCAGCGCGCTCGCCACGGCCCAGGCGGACCCGCGCGTCCCGCCGCTGCCCGCAGACCGGAAGCTCGCCGACTTCCGCGGGCGTGCCGCCCCGGCGAAGGGGCGGGTGAAGGACCGGCGGTCCGGCGTCACGTTCACGCGCTTCACCAAGGCGTGGAAGCTCACCAAGTCCTCGCCGTTCTCCACGCGGCGCACGCTTCCCGCGGTCAAGGGGGCGGGACACCGGGCACTGCTGGCGTCGTGCCCGGTGCCGATCGCGGTCCAGGAGGACCTCAAGGACACCGCCTTCCTCGCGGCGCGCTGGACCCTGAACTACCATCCGGTGGGCTCGAAGATCACGTGGACGGCCTCACAGCCGATCAAGGCGGGCAAGCAGAAGGGCTGGCTGCTCGGGTACCGCGTGAGCTACAAGGCCGGTGGCAAGAAGCACGTGTCGACGGCGGCGGTCGCCCTGGTGGAGGTCTCCTCCTCCAAGCCGGCCCTGGTCTTCATCACGATCCCCGACGCCCAGAAGAAGCGCTGGGCGGACATCAACACCGTGATGTCCAGCGTGCGTGCCCTGTAGGGCCCTCCTGGACGCTCGGCCGGTCCCCGGCTTCGGGGCGTGACCGGGGCGCTCGGGCGAGGGGCGTCCGTCCTTTCCCGGGCGTACGGGTCCCCGGGTTCCTCTAGGCTCGGATGACATGACCGAGATCGTCCTCGCCTCCTCCTCGCCCGCCCGGCTCGCGCTCCTGCGCAGCGCGGGCCTCGACCCCACCGTCGTCGTCAGCGGTGTCGACGAGGACGCCGTGACCGCCGGGTCACCCGCCGAGCTCTGCCTGGTTCTGGCCCGCGCCAAGGCTTCGGTCGTGGCGGAGGTCCTCACCACGGGTCTCGTCATCGGCTGCGACTCCATCCTTGAGTTCGACGGCCAGGCGTACGGCAAGCCCCGCTCGGCCGAGGAGGCCGTGGCGCGCTGGCGGTCGATGCGCGGCCGTACGGGCAGGCTCCTCACCGGGCACTGCGTGATCGACACCGAGACGGGGGCCATGGCGTCCGAGGTCGGGGCGACGGTGGTGCGCTTCGGCGAGCCCAGCGACGAGGAGATCGCCGCCTACGCGGCCAGCGGCGAGCCGCTGCGGGTGGCGGGCGCGTTCACCCTCGACGGACTCGGCGGCTGGTTCGTCGACGGCATCGAGGGCGACCACGGCAACGTGCTCGGCATCTCGCTTCCCCTGCTCCGGCGGCTGTTCGCCGACCTGGGCGTCCCCGTGACATCCCTCTGGAAACAGGGATCTTTCCACTGATCTTGCGACGATCCTCGCGGAAGGCATTAGCCTGCCGGGCATGAACAGCATGGGCCAGCCCATCCGCCGCGGGATCGGTGGCTTCGCCGACGGGATCAAATACTTCTTCCAGGGGCTCGGCTGGGTCGCCAGGAACCCGCGTCAGTGGCTCTTCGGGCTCATCCCCGCCCTCATCGCGCTGGCCCTCTACATCGTCGCGCTGGTGCTGCTCGGCACCTACGCGGGCGACCTCGCGGCCTGGGCCACCCCGTTCGCGGACGGCTGGAGCGCGGGCGTCCGCGACACCCTGCGGGTCCTGCTGGGTCTCGTCGTCTTCGCGCTCGGCCTCGTGCTGGCCGTCATCACCTTCACCGCCGCCACGCTGGTGATCGGCGACCCGTTCTACGAGAAACTCTCCGAGCGCGTCGAGGAGAGCATGGGCGAGGTGCGCAAGGGCCCCGACGTCCCCTTCTGGCGGTCCGTCATCCGGTCCGTACGGGACAGCCTGATCACTCTCGGGTACGTGCTGATGTTCACCATCCCGCTGTTCATCCTGGGGTTCGTCCCGGTGGTCGGGCAGACCGTGGTGCCGGTGCTGGGCGCGGCCGTCTCGGGGTTCTTCCTCACCGTGGAGCTGACCGCGCTCGCCATGGAGCGCCGGGGTCTCGCGCGCAAGCAGCGCTTCGCCCTCCTCCGCGCGGACAAGTCCCCGTCCCTGGGGTTCGGCGTGCTGGTCTTCCTGATCTTCCTGATCCCCTTCGGGGCCGTCTTCGCCATGCCGGCGGCGGTCGCCGGAGCCACCATCATGGTCCGCGTACGGCTCGCGCCCCACCACCCGGCCCCCGCCCCCTCCGACCGCTGAGGCCGAATCGCTGGCCCCGCGTGGGGTTCGCCCTGTGGATCCCTCCGTTCGGCCGGTGGCCGTCGTGGGGCGGTACGGTGACGGTCTTCCCACTTCAGGGATGGACAGCCGCCGACGCGTGCCCGCCGGTTTGATAGGAAGTCCTCGTATGTGATTTCCACAGGACGTCGTTCGGTGGAATCGGCCGGTCGCGGGTTCACGAGGCTTCGGCCCATGACGCCCTCACCGATTCTCCTCAGCTCTCCCGACGACATCCTCGGGGCCGTGCCCTATCTTCTGGGCTTCCATCCCGTCGACAGCCTCGTCGTCATCGCCTTCGCGGGCAGGGGTGCGCGTGGCAGGCTGCGCGTCACCACGCGGTGGGACCTGCCACTTCCGGCCGGTGCGATCGACAGGCTCGTGCCGTTGCTCCGGCGAGAGAAGGTCACGCACACGATTCTCGCCGGGTTCGGCGAGGGGCCGCTCGTGACGCCGGCCGTCGACGAAGCCAGGCGACTGCTCGGCCCCGCGGGCATCGAGGTCATAGAAGCCCTCCGCGCCGAGGGCTCGCGTTACTGGTCCTATGTCTGCCGGCAGATCCAGTGCTGCCCTCCCGAGGGGCGGCCGTACGACCCGGTGGCCGGTCAGGTCGCGGCGCAGGCCACGCTCGGAGGCCTGGTCGCCCTGCCCGACCGCGAGAGCCTTGAGTGGTTGGTGGCTCCCACCAGGGGAGCGGCGCGGGTCACGATGCGCGAGGCGACCCTGCTCGTGGCCGCCCAGGTGCGCTCGCGGCTCATCGGCACCCCGAAGCCCGAGGAGGTTCCCGCCGAGTTCGTCGCCGAGGGGCTGGCCCGGGTGCGCCGATCGGTCGAGGGCTTCGGCTCGCGGGGGCCGTTGCCCGACCACGAGGCGGCCCGGCTCGGCGTCGACCTGGCCGTGATCCGCATCCGCGACGAGGCGTGGACCCTGATGGGCGACGACACGCAGGACACCCACGTCGCCCTGTGGGCCGACCTCACCCGCAGGCTGGAGCCCGCGTTCGTTCCCCCGGTCGCGTCACTGCTGAGCGCCGCTGCCTGGCGTCGTGGCGACTGCGCGCTCGCGGGCATCGCCGTCGAACGGGCCCTTGCCGCCGACCCCTCGTACTCGATGGCGAACCTTCTGGCGCAGGGTCTGCGGCAACTGGTCAGCCCCGAGATCCTGCGTCACCGCATGCCGACCCCGGAGGAACTGGACGCGAGCATGGGCCCACCGCGCATGGAATGGCTCCACCCGATGCTCGGCCTCCTCGACGACCACACCGTCCTGAGCCGGTAGCGGAGAGCGGAGAGCGGTGAGCACTCCCGCGACGAGGTGGGATGGCCCCGGCGTTCACGCCGGGGAGGATGTCAATCTTGCGCCGGGCTGTTCCTGCGGCGCTCGTTGTAGGCGCGCATCCTGCCCGGGTAGCCGGTGAGCTGGACGTCGTAGACAGGGAGGGCGAGGTTCCTCGCGACCTTGATGATGACGGCGGGGGAGCCGACCCTCCGGCGGGTCCATTCGCCGTCATGGGCGACGGCGACCGCGGTCGTGTCGGTGGCGAAGGTCTCCGGCTCGACGTAGAACTCGACTCCCCGGCGGGACTTCGCGAAGGCGATCAGCGCCTCGATGTCGCCGTCGTTGGCCTCACGGTCGAACCTGACGATGTTCCGGCCACGTAGCCGGCGAATTCCATAGCGATCCCGCCATCCCATATCCCTTGTATACCTGGGCCGACCGACAATTGGGCGCCTCCGGGCGAGATCCGGGTCGGGTCGGGGTTGTTCCGGATAGACCAGACTCGCCGTAACTTCGAGAATGGGAGGACGACCGATTACGACGAAAGGTGCGGCCACTGATGGCAGGGGTAGCGAGACCTCCGGCGACACCGTCCACCGGAGGGTGGGGGCCGGCGCCTCACCCTCAGCTTCGGGTGACCAACCAGGATCGCGATCAGGTGGTCGAGCACGTCACCGTCGCCTACACCGAAGGCCGCCTCGACAAGGACGAGTTCGACGAGCGGATTCACCTCGCGATGACGGCACGCACCCACGCCGATCTCGCGCCGATCATGCACGACCTGTATCCCGTGCGGCCCCTGCCCCACGCGCCGCGACCGCTCCCGCAGATGGGGCCGCACCACACGGCGCCGCTGACGGGCGGCGATCGGCTCGGCGCCGCCGCCGCGCACCTGCTCCCGATCTGCGGGCTGTCGTTCGTCGGGCCGCTGATCATGCTGCTGACCGGGGGGAGGACCTCGCCGTACATCCGTCAGCACGCGGTGGAGTCGCTCAACTTCCACCTGACCATGATGGGCGCCACGCTAGCGTTGCCCTTCACCGTCATCGGGGTCGTCCTCATCCCGTTCATCTGGATCGCCGCGTTCGTGCTCGGCATCATCGGCGCGGTGTCCGCGATCGGCGACACCCACTTCCGCTACCCGCTCACCCTCCGCCCGGTCAAGTAACCCGGCGCTCGCAGCCGCTCGGCTGAGTGAACGGCCTGCCGGGTTGTTTCGGTGCGGCCCGTTCTGCCTGGTGTGCCCGTGGACCGGCTCCTACCGGGCGAGCACGTCGTACTTCACGGTCATGGCACCGGTGGAGAGGCTGCCGATGGCGTCGAAGGCGGCTCGTGACAGGTCAAGGCAACGGCCGCTCACGAACGGCCCGCGGTCGTTGATGCGGACGGTCACGGTCCTGCCGTTTCGCGGGTTGGTCACCCGCACCTTGCTCCCCATGGGGAGGGTCTTGTGGGCCGCCGTCATCGCGCCCGGGTCGAAGCGCTCACCGCTGGCCGTCATCTGGCCCTCGTCGTAGTACGACGCTCCGCAGGTGCCCGACGAGATCACCCTGCTCTTGGCGGTGGCCTTCTTCGCCGCCTTCACCGGCTTGGCCGCCTTCGTGGGCTCGGCGGTTCTCGCGGGCTCGGCGGTTCTCGCGGGCTCGGCGGTTCTCGCGGGCTCGGCCGCCTTGGTGGGCTCCGCGACTTCCGGGGGGCCGACGGCCTGTTTCTGAGTGGCAGCGGCGTGGGGCCCGGCTCCGGAGGTCGTGGCCGTGGCGGAACCGGAAGCCGAGGGGCCGGCCGAGGCGAGGGGGTTCCAGGGGGTGACCGTGCCGCTCGCCGTATGCGCCGCGGCCGTGGCGGTGGTCGTACGACGGGCCGTCCCGATACCGGCCGCGGCGGTGACCGGTGCGTCGTCGCCGCTCTCCACGACGATCCAGGCGCTCGCCGACACCGCGGCGACCACGGCGGTGACGGCGAGGGCGGAACGCAGGTGCCGCCGGGCACCGGCCCTCAGCGGGGGAACCGTCTTCTCGTACCAGCGGGAGGAGGAGGCGTGAAGGCCCAAGGGAACCACGGTCCTAGATAGGGGGCAAGGACGCGGGACGGCGGGTGCGGACGAGCGTGGGGGAAGCCACCGAGCCGGTCCTGTCAGCCGTCCCAACTACGTATCAAGGTGCAAATCACCTATCACGTAATGCCAGGCACCATAACGGACAAACAGGAAGTAAAGGCAGTAAAAGGAACGCAAAGTGACGTAAGTCACATCGTGGGTGATCAGATTCCTGCCAGAGATCCGCGGAACGCCTGGTCGTGTTCGGTGGCCGGGGGTCCGTGGGGAAGTTCGCCTGACCCAGGACATGGGGGAGCGACCGGCCGCTCCGCCGGTACGACGTGCCGGAAGGACGAGCGTCGAGGCGCCGGGTCGGTAAGGCTGACTGGTTCGGGGGCGGGGAAGGCCGGTGCGGGGATGGCCGACCGTGGGTGGGAAGTGCGGGGGTGACGGCGGGGTGGGAAGTGCGGGTGGTCGACGGGGGGTTAGAAGAGCAGCTCGCGGACGGACTGCACGGTGTCGGCCTCCTCGGGGCGCTTGTCGGGGCGGTAGCGCAGGACGCGGGCGAACCTCAATGCCACGCCGCCCGGGTAGCGCGGGGAACGCTGGACCCCGTCGAAGGCGACTTCGACCACCATCTCCGGCCGTACCGTGACCACCCACTCGTCGCTCGGTCCTTCGGCGAGCGCGAGGAACCGCTCGGTCTGCCAGGCCAGCAACTCGTCGGTGAGGCCCTTGAACGTCTTGCCCAGCATCACGAAGTCGCCCGACTCGGGGTCCCTCGCACCGAGATGCAGGTTCGACAGCTTGCCCTGACGCCGGCCGTGCCCCCATTCGGCGGCCAGCACGACGAGGTCGAGGGTGTGACGTGGCTTCACCTTGATCCAGCCCGCCCCTCGCCGTCCCGCCGCGTACGGCGTGGCGGGGGACTTCACGACCACGCCCTCGTGACCCTGCCGGAGGACGTCGGCGAAGAACGACATGCCCTCCTCGGGGTCGGCGGTGACGAGGCGCGGCGCCAGCAGCTCGGCGGGCACGGCTCGCGTCAGTGCCGCGTGCCGCTCGCTGTCGGGAAGGTCGAGCAGGTCCGTACCGCCGACGCGCAGCGCGTCGAAGAAGAACACGCTCAGCGGTGTCGTCGCGCGCGACCGTACGACGTCGATCTTGCTGGCCACCCGGCTCGCGGTCACCTGGAAGGGCTCGGGACGGCCGTCGGGACGCAGGGCGATCACCTCGCCGTCGAGCACCAGGTCGTCGACGGGCAGGGCGAGCACGGCCTCCACCAGCTCCGGGACCTGGGCCGTGATGTCGTCCAGAGTCCGTGTGAACACACTGACGTCGGAACCCGAGCGGTGCGTCTGGACGCGCACGCCGTCGAGCTTCCACTCCAGGGCCGCGGGGCCGCCGCCCAGCTTCGCCAGGGCCGCCGTCATGTTCGGGGCGCTCTGGGCCAGCATGGGAGAGACGGGGCGGCCGACCTCCAGGTGGAACGAGCGCAGGGCCTCGACGCCGCCGGTGAGCGCCGCGGCGCCCACCGCGGGAAGCCAGCCGCGCAGGGTCAGGGCACGCCGCACCTCCGCGGAGGGAGTGCCGGCCGCCTTGGCGACCGCCTCGATCATGACCCCGTTCAACGCCCCTTGACGCAGCTCGCCCCCTAGCAGGCGCAGGAGAAAGGACTGCTCCTGGCGGGTCGCCGAGCGGAACAGCTCGTCGACCAGGTGCTTCCTGGCAGCCTGGGAACCCGCCCCCACCTGGGCCTTTATGCGGCTGAGGAGATCGTCCACCTCGCTGAGAGTGGCGCTGGCGATCTGGCGCGGCTCGGGGAGATCCTGCAGGCCTCGCCAGCCGACGCCGATCTGCCGCTGGGGAAGCTCACCCGAGAGGTACGCGACGGCGATCTCCGCTTCCTCGGGCTGGACCCTGCTCAGCAACTCGGCGAGATGCCGGATCTTGGCGAGCCGGGCAGAGTCGGCCGCGACGGCAGCCGAGGTGCGCGCGAGGTCGATGAGCAACACAGGTCTCATCGTGCCAGTTCAGCCGAGGGGACGCTCCCGCAGGTGGCGATATAGGCGAGATGAGCCCTGAACTTCGCCGATGTCCCCACAAAAGGGCTCGTATCACGGCGGTGGTACCCGTAAAGGGCTCGTATCGAGGCGGGGGTACCGAAGCGCCGGCGGCGGGGTCGTACGGCCGGTGGGGGGTCGCCGTGGGAGCCGCCGGGCCGGAAGAGCTCGCGGTGCCGCGCGAGCCGACGGGCCGGAGGCTCCCACGGCGTCAGGGCTGGTGGCCCCGGTGGACGGGCGAGCGGTCAGCTCACGCCGAGGAGGTCGACCACGAAGATCAGCGTCTCACCCGGCTTGATCGCGTTGCCGGCCCCGCGGTTGCCGTAGCCGAGGTGGGGCGGGATCGTGAGCCGGCGACGACCGCCGACGCGCATCCCCGCGACACCCTGGTCCCAGCCGGCGATGACGCGACCGGCGCCAAGCGGGAACTGGAAGGAGTCGCCGCGGTTCCAGGACGCGTCGAACTCCTCACCGGTGGAGAACGCGACGCCGACGTAGTGCACGTTCACCATGTGCCCCGCCTTGGCCTCCTCACCGTCTCCCACGGTGATGTCAACGATCTCGAGATCCGCCGGCGCGTCGCCCTCCGGAAAGTCGATCTCGGGCTTCTCGAGTGCCACGTGTTCTCCTTGATTAGAATGCGCGCCCCCGATGTGGCATGGAGCGCGCCTGGACCAGGCGCCGACCGCCTTCCGGCCGACCGCACGACTCTACGGGGTCTCGACCGCGGACGGGCGGCGAGGGCCCATTCCGCGATCACTCGACGAAGCGAGTGCCGGGAGAGGGCCCTTCCCCTGAGACCGTCCGCGTCCTGGTGGGGGACGCGCGGTCCCATCCCCATGAGCCACCCCCATTGTTCCAGGCCGGACGGCACGACCGCCCTCGCGGCACGCCTCGGGTCATGGCTTGGGGGACGTGTCCTCGCTGGTGGTCGCCGGGGTGGGGTCGGCGGGTTCGACCGTCGACGGCTCCGGCGCGGTGACCTTGGCCTTGGTGGAGCGGGTCGTCGTCGTGCGCCTCGCCCCGGCGGGCTTGGCCGGGGCGACGGCCTTTGGAGTCGCCTCGGCTCCGGGCGCCGCCGGCTCGGTCAGCGGGGCCTCAGAGGGCGCGCCCTCCGGCGATTCCGAGGGGGCGACCTTCGGCTTGGCCGTACGGGTGGTCTTCCGGGGGGTCGTAGAGCCGGCGCGCGTGGTGGCCGAGCTCGTACGCGCGGTGCCGGAGCTCGTGCGCGCGGTGCCGGAGCTTGCGCGCGTGGTGGTGGAGCTCGTACGGGTGGCGGTCGACGTCGTCCGCGCGGCGGTGGTGCGCCTGGCCGGCTTCGACGGGGCGGCCTCCGGCGCGACATCGGGCGCGGCGTCCGGCTCAGCCTCGGCAGCCGGGCTCACGATTTCGGAGGAGGCGGGTCCGGTGACCACGGGGTCGGAGGCGGAGGGCTCCGACGGCGAGGGTTCGGAGGAGTCCTTCGAGGTCGTCGAGGACGAGGCAGGCGAGGGGCTCGCGGAGGGCTCGGGGGCAAGGGGCTCGGGTGCGGAGGGTGCCGCGGCGGCTCGTACGGTCGACAGCGGGATGGCGATGGTGGCCTCCTCCATGGCCTCGGCCCGGGTGGCGGCCGGGCGGGCCGAGCCGGCGGGCGAAGGCATGGTGACGGCGTGGTCGCTCACCGAAGCCGGCATGGTGACGGCCTCTTCGGCGGAGGGCGGCGTCCTGACGGCGTCCTCCGCCAGGGACGGCATGGTCGCGACATGCTCGTCCGGCGAAGTCGTCCCACCGGTGGACGGGGAGCCGGCCGCCGGCGAGCTCGCCGCCGAGGAACCGGCCGCTGAGGGGTCGGTCGCCGGGGACCCGGTCTCCGGGAAACCGGTGGCAGGGGGCTCGGTCTCCGGAGAACCGGTCGAGCTTGTGGACACGGACCCGGTCGCCGGGGCGCCCCCGGCGGGGGCGTCCGTCGGCCGGGTGTCGCCGGAGGGGGAGTCCGGGACGGCCGGGGAAGCGAGGCCGGGGAGGGCCGGGCCGGGGGTCGCCGGGGAAGCGTGGCCGGGGAGGGGGGAGGTTCGGGGGCGTTCGACCACGACCGTGTCGGCCGGACGGGTGCCGCCCTCCAGCACGGCCAGGGCCTCCTCCAGTGCGGCGGAGGGCACCAGGACGTCGTACCGGCCGGCCACGATCACGCTGCGCGAGGTGAAGTCCCGGGTGCCGCCCTTGAACGCGTGGCTCGCGAACCCGAAGGCCGCGCCCATCACGGCGCCCCACAGCACCGCCCAGACGGCGAGCGCGAGGAACGAGGCGGTGGTCGTGGTGAACAGCCCGAGGAACAGGCCGACGACGAGCCCGAAGACCGCGCCGCTGATGGCCCCCGAGAGGGCGGCGCGCGCATTGGTCAGTCGTCCGGTGACCGTCTCCTCAAGGCGCAGATCGCTTCCGACGATGGCGACGTTGTGGACCGGATATCCGGAGTCCGAGAGCGAGTCGACGGCACGCTGCGCGGCCGGGTAGTTGTCATAGCTGACCAGCAGTCGCCTGTCAGCGGCGAGAGGTGAGGCCAGTCCGGGTGACGAACCGATCATGGGGGGATTCCGCCTTCGCGGTCAGAGGGTTCATTTGCGGCTCCGCACTACCCGAGGGAGGCGGGTTCTCACCGGCTCCCGAGCGATGACATGCCTCAAGGAGCCGGGCCGCCCCAATTCTGGTGCAGCTGCGTCCCCCGAGGAGGTGACTTATCGCGAACTGTGGTTAGCGGTGTGTCTTGAGATGGTCCTGGTGCAGTGTCGTGTCTTCGGGTGGGCTGTCGCGAACGCGGATGCCGGCTTCGGTGGAACGGCGGGCGTCCTGCGGTGGCGGTGTCAGGGCCGGTGGCAATTGTCAGGGGGCGGTGGCAGGTGTCAGGGCCGGTGGCGATTGCCCCGGTGGCAAGTGTCGGGGCCGGTCGGAGGGCGGGCCTTGAGGCGGGGTCACCAGCTCTGGTGGAGGGGCATGCCTTCCGAGTAGCCGGAGGAGCTTTGGATGCCGACGATGGCTCGCTCGTGGAACTCCTCCAGCGTGGTGGCGCCCGAGTAGGTGAGTGACGAGCGCAGACCCGCGACGATGGCGTCGATCTGGTCCTCGACGCTCGGCCTGACCGGGTCGAGGTACATGCGCGAGGTCGAGATGCCCTCCTCGAACAGCGCCTTCCGGGCGCGGTCGAAGGGCGTGTCCTCGGCGGTGCGCAGCCTTACGGCACGCGCGGAGGCCATGCCGAAGTTCTCCTTGTACCGGCGTCCGTTGGCGTCGGTGTGGGCGTCGCCGGGCGACTCGTACGTGCCGGCGAACCAGGATCCGATCATCACGTTGGACGCGCCGGCCGCGAGGGCGAGTGCGACGTCGCGCGGGTGGCGCACGCCGCCGTCGGCCCACACGTGCCTGCCGAGACCCCGGGCCTCGGCCGCGCATTCGAGGACGGCGGAGAACTGCGGCCGTCCGACGCCGGTCATCATCCTCGTGGTGCACATGGCGCCCGGCCCGACCCCGACCTTGACGATGTCGGCGCCCGCCTCGACCAGGTCGCGGACCCCGGCCGCGGTCACGACGTTCCCGGCGGCCACGGGGACGTTCGGCGAGAGCGCCCGTACGGCCGACAGCACGGAGAGCATCTTCTCCTGGTGGCCGTGCGCGGTGTCGACGACCAGGCAGTCGACCCCCGCGTCCAGGAGTTCCTTGGCCTTGGCGGCGACGTCGCCGTTGATGCCGACGGCGGCCGCGACGCGCAACCGGCCCCCGGCGTCCAGGGCGGGCTCGTACAGCGTGGCGCGCAGCGCGCCTGTGCGGGTGAGGACCCCGACCAGCCGCCCGTCGCCGTCGACGACGGGGGCGAGGCGGTGCCGGCCGTCGTGCAGCATCTCGAACGCCGCCCGGGGATCGGTGCCCGCGGGGATGGTCATGGGCGAGACCGACATCACCTGGGAGAGCTGGGTGAACATGTCGACCCCGTGGCAGTCGGCCTCGGTGACGACGCCGATCGGCCGGTTCTCCCAGTCGACCACGATGACCGCCCCGTGCGCCCGCTTGGGCAGGAGGTTCAGCGCCTCCCCGACGGTCTCGTGCGGGGTCAGCGTGATCGGGGTGTCGTGGACGAGATCGCGCTTCTTGACCCAGTCGACCACTTCGGCGACGACGTCGAAGGGGATGTCCTGCGGGATGACGGTGATGCCGCCGCGCCTGGCGATCGTCTCGGCCATGCGGCGGCCGGCCACCGCGGTCATGTTCGCGACCACGATGGGGATGGTGGTGCCCGTGCCGTCGCCGGTCGACAGGTCGACGGTGAGCCGCGACCCGACGGCCGATCGCGTCGGGACCATGAAGACGTCGCTGTAGGTCAGGTCGTAGATCGGGGCCTGGTCGTTGAGGAATCGCACGTTGGCTCAGCCTATGCGATTCATGAGGAACAATGGGATTCCCCAGCTCATCTGGGTCGAATGTCCTTGGTTGAGCTCATCGGCCACCCCTTACGCGCGATGATCGAGACGGCGATCGTCCGGTCCGGATACATTGACGGCGCGATCGAGTCAAGCGGACGGGTGGCCCTGGAGTTGGAGGCGCTATGATCATCGTTGCACGGCCCGAGGTGCTCGTCGTCGGCTACGCCATGCGCACCAACAACGCGGCGGAGGCCGATCCGTCGCGAGCGCAGCTGCCGGGCCTTTGGGCGCGTGCGGGAGCGCCGGGAGCCTTCGCCCACGTCCCCGGGCGCGTCGACGAGAACCTCTACGCCGTCCTTATCGACTACGAGAGCGGTCACCAGGGGTCCTACACGCAGATCGTCGGCGTGGCGATCCGCACGGCGGCGGGGCTGCCCGAGGGCATGGTCGCCGTCCGCGTGCCGGCCGTCCAGTCGCTCAAGGTCGAGGCGCACGGCCCGATGCCGCAGGCGTTGATCGAGGCATGGCAGCAGGTGTGGAGGCACACCGAGGGCGGCGGGGTCCCCGCGCGGGCCTTCACCACCGACCTGGAGGTCCACCACCGCGCGGGCGTCGATCTCTACCTGGCGGTCCTGCCCGGCCACAACCCCATCCCGGCCGGTCCCGGCAGGGACCGCGCCCAGGCGTAGGCGGCCTCCCCCGTCACGGCCGTCGCTCCGGGAGCACCGAGCGGCGCGGCGGTGTCAGGCCAGGACTCCCGCCTCGCGCAGCGCCTTGGCGCGCTCGTCGGACAGGCCCCACGCCGACAGGTCGTGCAGGCGGGTCGCCTGGGCGAGGTCGCCCCGCCCGCTGCCGAGCAGGCGTGGCGCGGGCACGGGCTGGGTGACGCCGCCGACCTCGACGAACGTGCCTCTCGCGGTGTTGTGCGGGTGCCGGGCCGCCTCGCCCATGTCCAGGACGGGCGAGACGCACGCGTCAGAGCCGTCGAAGATCTCCTCCCACTCGGCGCGGGTCTTCGACCTGAACGCCGCCGCGAGCCGCTCGCGGATCTCCGGCCAGTTGGCGCGGTCGTCGCGGCCGGGCAGGTCGGTGAGGCCCGTCTTGCTCACCAGCTCGGCCCAGAACGCCGGCTCCAGCGACCCGACCGCCACGTGGCGCCCGTCGGCGGTCTCGTACGTGTCGTACATCGGCGCGCCCGTGTCGAGCAGGTTGGTGCCGCGCGGGCCCCACAGTCCCGCCTGGGCGCTGTGGTAGAACATCGCGAACAGGATGGCCGCGCCGTCCACCATCGCGGCGTCGACCACCTGGCCCCGGCCGGTGCGCTCGCGCTCGAACAGGGCGAGCAGCACCCCGTAGGCCAGCATCAGCCCGCCGCCCGCGAAGTCGCCGAGGATGTTGATCGGGGGAGTGGGCTTGCCGTCCTCGCGCCCGAGCATCGACAGGACGCCGGCGATCGCGATGTAGTCGATGTCGTGCCCGGCGGTCGCCGCGAGCGGGCCGTCCTGGCCCCAGCCGGTCATCCGGCCGTAGACGAGCCGCTCGTTGACGGCCAGCAGATCGTCGGGCCCGATGCCGAGCCGCTCGGCCACGCCGGGACGGAACACCTCGATCACCACGTCGGCGCCCGCGGCCAGTTCCTTGAACGCCGCGACGCCCTCGGGCGACTTCAGGTCGAGCCCGATGGTCCGCTTTCCGCGATCCATGACGTCCGTGCGGGGGCGGTCGCCGGATCTGGCCACGGCGGCGACCCGGTCGACCCGGAGGACCTCCGCGCCGTGGTCGGCGAGCATCATGCCGGCGAAGGGCCCCGGCGCGAGCCCGGCCAGCTCCAGCACGCGGACCCCGGCCAGGGGGCCCCGCCTGGGGCGATCTTCCGGATCCGGGCCGCCGTTGTCGCTCATTGGTGTCTCCTCGGGTGCGATGTCGACGATAGACGGCACCGTGCGGGCAAAGCAAACGCTTGGTATCGTGCGATCCGGGCCCGACCCCGATCGCCTGGGACACGACGCTAACCCCTGCTTGAACCGCGCGTCGAAGGGGGGTCCTGAGTTTGCGCGGGTTTAACGTGTCTACTCTGGTCGGTGGTCATCTCAGGAGATAGCGTTCTAGCGACGATCTCCACACACTTAGTTCTAGGGGGTGGTGGCATGCCAGATCGCACGGTGAGGACGACCGCCCAGATGACAGCCCATCGCAAGGCCGTCGAGCAGATCAGGGAGTCCTACACCGCCCTCCCGGAGGGGGCCTCCCCGCGGCTGTCGAAGCCGACGACGAACCTGTTCCGCTTCCGCGAGCCAGGCAAGGCGGCGGCCCGTACGCGATCAGCTCGTCCCGGTCGGGCGGCGGGACAAGGTCGGCGGCCTGCCCGGAGCCGAGGCCCAGCACCAGATACCGGTTGCCG